>CAVCHC010000026.1:0-12239 GCA_963602035.1 Acutalibacteraceae bacterium
AACTAATAGGATCGCCTATCGTTTCATCGCCAGTATAACCAATCCACGCGCCTAAGCAAAGTGGCAAAATTAACAAAAGCGAAAATAAACTTGCAATTGCGCCCCAAATAAGTCCTTTATTTTTCATATCTTCCCTCCTTGATATTATTATGCCAAAAAACCGCCAGCGTGTCAAACAAAAATAGCGCCTTTTATATTTTTATAACAAACCAAAAATTTAGACAAGTTGCACAAAAATTTGACATTCTTGCCAACAATTTTATAAAACCCTATTGACAACAACGCGCCCGAGTGTTACAATGCGCTTGTAATTAAGTTTGAGTTACTTATTACTGAAAAAAGGAAAAATCCTATAAAGGCTGTTAAGAACTTTTCCCACTCTTAACAAGCTAAAAACTCATTTTGTTTTATCCAGCAAAAAGCCTTGGTTAATTCCAAGGCTTTTTGCGTGCTGAAAATTTAATCTTAACTTTAAAATTAACAACTTTACAATTGCTTGCATTTATCTTTTATGTGCTTTATAAAAGTCATAATCGCCAAGATACGTTGTAGTTTTTCCATTTTCAAACTCAATGACCTTGTCTGCAAATTTGTTAATAAAAAACCTATCATGACTTACAAATATTAGCGTTCCATCAAAGTTTGAAAGGGCTTCTTCAAGCACTTCTTTGGTTTCAATATCAATATGGTTTGTGGGTTCATCAAATATAAGTGTGTTATATCTTTCTTGCAAAAGCTCGGCTAATTTAAGTTTTATTTTTTCACCGCCCGACAAGTTTTTGACCTTTTTGCTAACATCTTGTTGATAAAAACCAAACGACGCCAAGATGGCGCGGGCTTGCTGCTCAGGTACACTTATCGCGTCTTTAAAATATTCTAATACGTCAGCACTTTCATTTTTAAACTGAATAATTTGTGGCAGATAGCCAATTTTGACGCTTGGCCCAACAATAACTGAACCAGCAACTCTTAGGTCACATTCGCCCATAATAACCTTGTTAAGCGTAGATTTTCCACTTCCATTATTGCCAATAAACGCGACCCTTTCGCCCGCATTTATCTGTAAATTGACGCCGTTTAAAATAACTTTTTCGCCCGCACTAACCTTTAAATCAGCCACCTCTAAAACGCGTTTGCTGTTTTTATTTATCGCTTCAAATTCAGCTTTTATTCTTTTTGCTTTTTTAGGTTTAGCGGTGGCACTCTGTTTAAGTCGATTAAGTTGCGTTGTAAGCGCGTGGGCTCGGTCACACATTGTTGAACTGTTTTTTGCCATACCCATTTGCGCAAAATACTTTATCTGCTCTTCAAGCCTTTTAATAGCCATTTGGTCATTGCGATACTGCGCCATTTGAATTTCAAAATCGCGTTCGCGCTGATTTAGATATGCTGAATAATTACCCGTATAAACCTTAGCAGTCCCATTATCAAGCGACAAAATCTTGTTGCTCATTTTATCAAGAAAATATCTATCGTGGGATACTATCACAGTGGCCCCACGAAAATCTTTTATATAGTTTTCAAGCCATTCGATTCGCGCTATGTCAAGATGGTTGGTAGGCTCGTCTAACAACAGCAAATCGGGTTTTATCAAAAGCGTTCGCGCAAGCCCAACGAGCGTTTTTTCACCACCACTAAGCGTGTTAAAAGGCTGGTTTAATATACTATTATCAATTTTAAGCCCGTCAATAACGCCACGTATCTGCGTATTTTTTTCATAACCGCCAATCTCTGCAAACTTTTCAAGAAGGTCGCAATATTTTTGTGAAAGCTGGGCACTTTCACTATCGCTAAGGTTCTCGCACAATTTATTTTGAATTTTGTTAAGACGCGCTTCAAGTTCATTTACTTCGACAAAAACGCTTGAAAAAATCTCGCTAGGCGTGCGGCCGTCTTCAACGCTTGACCCTGTTTGGTCAAGATACGCAACCTTTGCCCCGCGACGTATATTGATTGCCCCGATTTCAACTTTAATTAGCCCTGCAATCATCTTTAAAAGGGTTGATTTTCCACACCCATTTGGCCCAACGATAGAAATCGACTCTCCATCATTAAGCGTAAAACTTACATCTTCAAAAAGTTGACCGTATCCAAAATTTTTAGCCAACTTATTAACATCTAAAACAATCATCATCATGCTCCATGTAAAAATTTTTGCCCAAAAAACGGTGTCGCGACGCGGCGGCACTTAAAATCGGGTATTAGTACATGATAACAGAATGATACCTCATAACTCTATTATACATATCCTTTAAACTTTTGCAACAAAAAAACGCAAATTAATGCGCTTTTTATATAAGGTCTGTGAAAAACTTGATTTTTAGTAGTTAAAATCTGTAAAAATATTACATCAAATTATAAGCAATGTTATGCTGAAAGGTTTTGTTGTGGGTCTGTGACGGCGATAGGTGCGGGTTGGTTCTTTTCTTTGGCGTGTGTTTTAAAATCGCTAAACAGGTCGATATAGCCCTTAACAAGCAGGCACACGGCGCTTAGCTGAGCGATAAAGAAGAAACTGATGCCAGCCATAAGCGGGAAGGCGATAAGGCCAAAACAGATGCCATAAAAGTATTTATTGGTCTTGGTCAAATTCTCAAATTCAACAAGATAAATCGTGATTGGGATTATCAAAAAGGTCAGCGTGTAGGCATACGAAACGCCTTGAAACAGTTCATAAGTTAAAAGCGTAATCAAAACTGGCTGCATCTTATGCTTGGTGTTTTTAGACATACTGAACGCCACGATGGTGACGATAATGCTGCCGAAACGCAAAAGCTTGCTAAGCAATGAATGCACGATAGGCAGATGCAGCAGCGTTGCAATTTTTGACGCAAGGCCATCAAACCCAATATTAGTCCACGCAGCATCGCGCCCCTCGCCGCTGTTAAATTTTGAAAAGTTCGCCCAAATTTCTTTGATGTTAGCAAACCCGCCGTCAATAAGTAAAAACGGAATAAATATAAGGATGGCCGCATAAATCAAGGTTTTAATCAGGTCTAAAAATCTGCGGTCTTTAATAAAGAAAAGCAGTAACAGTGCGGGATAAATCTTAACCGCCACCGCGCCCGCCAAGCAAAGGTTGGCGATTTCTCTAAGCCACTTTTTGTCGCTGTTAGTAAACGCGAAAAACAGCATAACTAACAAGCAAGCAAAAATTATGTTGTTGCCCCTAAACAAGCAGTACGCGAATGGCGCAAAACAGAACGTGCAAATTAATAAATACGCCAACTTTTTGCCCTTAAACTTAGACATTTTCGCAACAAGAAGCAACACAATGGCCATACAAATCATAAAGAAAAGCAAAAAGCTGATAACAAACGCGGGGTTGGTTGACAGCTGAGACAGCGTCATCTCGCCGTTGATATAACTAACCAGCGCTGGCTTGCAGATAAGCGCAAACAGATAGAATGGCAAAAACGCGAACGGCGGATAAATCGAATGTATCGCCGGGTTGCCATACTCGCCCGTATACGGATTTTTAACAATGCAATACGACAATGTCTCGGCAAAATCGCTAAACATCCCGCCCCAATTAGCCACGACATAGATAATCAGCGCCGCAACAAACGTCACAACCGACACAATCATCGTCCAAAACAAAATTTTTTCAACCTTGTCTTGCTTTACAACTTCCGTTTCAGTATTCATAAACTCTCTCCCACATTAATTTTTATATCCATTTAAATTATTTAAACCAATTTTTTTTATTTTCAAATTAAATAATAAAAAGCCAGCGTAACCTTATGCTTGGGTTACGCTGACGGTTGCGATATATGTATAGGCCTTGTTGGCAAGGTGCGTTTCGTTGACGCCCACGTCGGCAGGCCACTCCCAATAAACGGTTATGGTGGTTTTTTGGTTGTCTGGGTTCGCCTCGTCGCGCGCAATCGAGCCCGTTGCCTTGCCCGACCCCACCGTTATTTTTTGCCCGCCAATCGCGAAATTAAGCGGCGGGTACTCAATGCTGCCATCGGCCGCGGCTATCGAGATCTCCCAATTTACGGCCACCTCGCCCTTAGAGCAATCGATGTTAATCTCAAAACTGCCCTTACTTAGCGGCGCAATCACCCCATCTTTTATGCGCGAGTCACTGTCAGCCGTGGTGCCGATGTCTATTTTAAACGACTGACCCGTAAACAGGTCAACATCGTTAACAACAACGTACCACTTAGCCCCGCGCGCGCTGCTGTCAGACGAAATAAGGGTCGCAAACCTAGCGTTGGTCGTGGCAACACTCGCCGTTATGACCATCGCAAGCAGAACGAACAAAACTATGATACGTGCAGTATGTTTGTTAAGTTTCTTTTTCAAATTGCTTTATCCTTTTTTGTTTTTGCAGCTCGACTTTGAAATCATTAAACTGATGACTAATTAAACACCCGTATAAATATATTTACGCTCGCTACACACCCCGGTCAGTCCCCAACTCCGCCCCCTTTAGGGGGAGGGTGGTCAAACGTAGCGTAGAGCGTAGTGAGACGGAGGGGTTAATAAGTCCGCAGAAAAAACGAATGTATTATAAATCGGCTGAGATTGCCACGTCGCTATGCTCCTCGCAATGACAACTTAAATGACAATTGATTTACACTTATCGTTTCCGCCTATTTATTTTAATTTGTCCTCACCATTCACAGACTAATTGTGACCATCATCAGTCGCCTTATTTTTGTCAGCGTCTTTTACGTCCGTCACGTCCGCCGTCTCTACCGCATCAGCATTGCCAGCCACGTCATCAGCCACGCCTTTGTTAGCCTCGCTACTAGCCTCGCCGTCAGCCGTCACACCGCTTAACTCGGCGCTTCCCTCGCCCGCCGCTTCAAGCGCGTTTATCTGTTTTGTAAGCTTATTTTTCTCTATCGACTTACGGATAAAGTCAATAAGCGCAGGCAGTTCAACAAGGATGATAGCAACGATAACCAAAAGCGCGATGCCCCAGCCCGACTTCAAAAAGTCCAAAAAGTAGCCAAATTTAGGCAGTGTCATAATGACCTTTCCAACAATCTCGTCATTGTCTTTAAAGTTCGCGTCGGTAGAGTTGCCGATATAGTCGCCTTTTGTTGCATACTTTCCGTCGTTGGTGATTTCGATTATGCGGTGGGTGACAGGCTTGCCATCAGTGTCAATAAACGTGATGATGTCGCCAACCTTATAACTTGATTTGTGCGCAATAACAACCACGTCGCCAACCATGATGGTGGGCTCCATACTCTGCGTCACAACCTTGGCCGACCCCACGCCCAAAAATGTAGGCACAGGGTTGCCCTTTTTCATTTTTATCATACAAACAACGTTTGAAATAAGCAAAAGCGCGCACAAGCCAATCAGCACCCATTTAACCACGGTGCCAACAATTCCCCACACCTCTTTCGCCGACTTTTTCGGCTTTTTAGGCAGGTCTTGTATCGATTGCATTTCAAGTTGCGTTGTTTCCATATCTTTCCTTTTTTAGTTCTGTCAAGCGCTGCGGCCAGCAACAAAACTTATTGACACTTTTAACTTCTCGCTTGCCACTGACGGCTATCCAACAAATTCGGCCGAAACGGTAAGGTCAAGCTTATAGTTACGCTGGTTATTGCCGATATCAGTGTCCTTTTCGTCGCTGATATTCGGGTTCCACCACCAGTGCAACACAAGCGCCTGCGTCGCCCCTGGGTCAAGCGTCAATTGAATAGTAGATTTGCCATTTTTGCCAAGCTGAACGTAGGTCGAGTCAGCCGTGCCACGTTCGCCGATAAAATACCTTGCGCGCGTGTCGTCCGTCAGTTTATACACCATCGGCCAGCCGTATTTGTCGTCTGAGGCAAGGGTCACTGAATAGTTAATCGCGTGCGTGTCTTCATTTTTGATGATAAACACGTACGTCCCCTTGTCGCCGGGCGCAATACACTTGTTGTCATACTGGCTTGATTTAAAGATGGCAAGCGTGCTGTATTGCTTCCAACTGCGCTCCCCTACCTGGCTTAAAACGTCAATAACAGGCGCGCGTTTAAGATAGTCTGGCTCGCTGTTGTCTTTGATAATCTTTCCAAGCACCACACTGGTCACCGCCGTAACAAGCAGCAGCGCAACCAAAAGCGGAAGCAAAACCGTGGTCGTTTTGTTGGTCTTGATGGTACCAACAAACTCGGCCGACGTCTGCGCATTCGCCGCCTTTTTGCGATAGATGTTATGCTTGGCGTCAATCGTTGCAATAACGGTGCCGCGGTCAACAATTTCGTTTTTGTTAAAGCCCGACGCCTCATCGCGGGTAACGATACGCCCCCAAAGTCGGCCATTCAAATCAAAAATCTTGTTGCCCGAAACTGAGCCGATTACCTTGCCGTTGCCGTCAATAACGCGCTTGCGACCAAAGCCTAACCTAGGCTTGTCAATAATCGGTGCTCCCGTTAACGAATTTTTGAATTTGTTATTATCCATTGTATCCTTTTGTGTGATTTGGGTCGCTAGTCATCCATCATTACAAAAAGCATTCCCATTGTCATTGCGAGCGAAGCGCGGCAATCCCTTTGTAAGAAGCCCTTGCCCACATTAAGCAGGCTCCGCCCCCTTGGGGGAGGATTGCTATAAGCAAAGCGCAATAGCAGAGGGGGTATTATCCTCTTTGCTTTATAAGTACTAAGTGACACGTCAAGCGTCATGAGTGAAGCTTATTGATGTCAGCAAGCGACATAAAGGTTAATATCAACTTTTCCCAAAAATTGATTTTACCCCATAATTAGTATGAGTAATTTTCGCAAAATAATTAGCAGGACGCCATTGTCCTGCTATCATTTTACCACAATCATTTAAATTATTAAAACATTTTTCGCCATTTTCTTATTTTTTTTACAAACCACCTGTTATTACCCAAGCCCCTGTCCATGTCATTGCGAGGAGGATGTAATTCCACTGTTAGACGTCTGTCATTGCGAGGAACGTAGTGACGTGGCAATCCCATAGTTAGAGGACGAGGCAACATTACCAGCGCAGCTCCGCCCCCTTGGGGGAGGATTGCTACGAAGTAGCGGAGGGGGTCTTAATCCGCTTTTTTCAAGTTGACTTTTTATACCCCCTCTGTCTCGTGTCGCTCCACGCTCCACTCAACGACCCTCCCCCAAGGGGGCGGAGCCTGCTCAATATGCGACAGGATGCAACATATAATTTTTTATCCGCATTTAAACTTTAAACTTTCAACTTTAAACTTTAAGTTACTGTCTTCTATCTTTTAAAACCTGCGTGCGAATTTGCTCGGTTTGGCGCTGAATACTTACTATCGCGGTATGAGCTTGCCTTAGGCGCACAAACGCCCGCTTAAACTCCGCCGACCCCTCAAAATTCGGGATATACGCAAATTCAAGCGCACAATTATGGCAAAAATAGTTTCTCTCGCGCGCCAATGTGAAAAGCATATCATAGGCGTCAAGGCCAAAAAAGTGCTGCTTGCGCGGTTTATCCAACTCTTTAAGCCGCCTAACCATCTCGCCAAGCCCCTTGCTTGTTTCGTCAATCTCTTTCTTATTTTTAATAACGTCGCCCGCCGACAGACCCGCAAATATCCACCTCAAATCACTTTCCATCAGCTGATACAACAAAACCGTCTCGCCCAACAAATACTTATACTCACCAAAATTATCCATACACCTATTCTACCACAACTCTCCCAAATCTCCAAATTATCCAACCCCCACTTTACCATAAATTATCCAGCCACACACACAATTTAAACCCCTTCTTACTATAAACTATCTAACCATCCAGCATTTTACCATCCGTTTTAATAAACTGCTCATCCCTAATCGCACCGCCAAATTTAAATTGTTACCCACCATTTACCATAAAAACGCCAATAAAAAAGCCATTTCATTGTCAAAAAATGCAGCAATTGCACCTTTTTGACAACAAAACGGTCTGGCCATTGTCAGCGCAAGCCTCCGCACCCTTGGCTCGTCGCAACTCCATTGCAGAGGAATAACCCAACATTACCAGCGGAGCTCCGCCCCCTTGGGGGAGGATTGCCTGAACAATGTGAAGGCAGAGGGGGTATCAGGCCGCTTTTAAAGTTGATTTCATACCCCCTCTGTCTAGTGTCGCTCTGCGCTCCACTGCGACCAGCCCTCCCCCAAGGGGGCGGAGGCCTTGCCATCGTTTGTACGGTTAAAATTGGCAAGAAAAAAACACGGGCATCGCCAAGTGACAATCCGTGTTTTTAAATGTGTTTATCTTAATTTAACTGATATTAAATTAACCACCAACAACTGTGGTATCTTGTTCAGCAATAATGTTTACTGCGATACCAACTTCTGAAAGTGTACCTTTTGCAGTTTTTTCAATTGCAGTTGCTGAAGCAGCATCTGCAATGATTTCTGCCTCGCCATATTTAAGCGTAGTACCTTGTTCAAAAGCAGCAATACAGTTACCGATGAAAGTGTCGAATAAGTCGCCACCTTTAGCATCAGACTCCCATTTTGCAGTTACAGTAAGTTCAACAGCAATAGCTTCCGTAGCATCAGCTGCCATAGCTTTAAGCTGAGTTGCATTGCCATCTACAGCCAAAGCAGCATTTTTAGCTACTACAGCAGAAACGAATGCTTTATCAATCGTTTCACCATTACCGTTTTTAACCTGGATAAGGCTTGTATACTCAAGATTTGCGTCAACAGCTGCACCATCTGCACCAATTGCGGCTTTAATGTCATCAATATGTGCATTATAGAATGCAACAAGTTTTTTCCAGTTCTCAGCTGTGAATACACCAGTACCAGTTGCACCATTATCAGCGCCTTCAACGGTTTTGATATTGGTTACTACTTGCGAGAAGTAGTTAATAGTCATTTTGTAACCAGCCGTTACACCAGGAGCCATAAGAACATTTTCTTCGGCGCTTGTGCTTGCTGCTTCACCAGCAACGATTAAGAAACCGGCGGCTTGTGCTTTACCAGAACCATTAACTTTACTTACGAATTTAGCATAAGTTGAGCCGATAACGCAAGTTGAAATAATTGTTAAAGACAAAACTGCAAAAGCAATTGTCATTAACCAATTTCTCTTTTTCATTTTGTTTTTCTCCTTTTATTTTTCTTGTTGCTTGTGTTTGTAGCTACATAAAACACAAGCGATTGTTTAAAGGGCAACAAATTGCACGCCCTTTAACCGTAGCTTTGGCGCAAAGCTAGCCTTACGCCTATATTCCCTCATACACTTGGCTTGTATGTTGAAACCGAATTTTGCCCCGTCACCTTAAAATTGGTTACAGGTTTTTGTGAGGTAGATTAAATATCTCGTCATTCTCGCCATTACCAGCGCAGCTCCGCCCCCTTGGGGGAGGATTGCCGAGGCACGAGGCGGAGGGGGTATCCCATCCTATTAAATAAGCCCCTCTATCTCACTATAAATTTTTTGACACACCGCATCAAACTCACAGTTCATTTGATGGTTGTCAAACCTCAGTATTTTAAGACCTAAACCAGTCAAATACTTATCTCTTGCATTGTCTTTTTGGTGGTTGACATCTTCAAAATGCTGGCCACCGTCAATTTCAATAACAAGTTTGGCTTTGTCGCAATAAAAATCTACTACATAATCTCCAATAAGTTTTTGACGTTTAAATCTTATAGGTAACCGCCTTAAAAATAAATTCCATAATTTACTTTCAAGCGGGGTCATTTCTTTTCGCATTTTTCTAGCAAATTTTAAGTTGTAGTTGTTGTATTCTAAGCGGATTTTAAACCCCCTCTGTCTAGTGTCGCTCTACGCTCCACTGCGACCAGCCCTCCCCCAAGGGGGCGGAGCCTTATTCAACATTTTCACGACCTCTAAACACAGATTTTTCGTGTCACACAGAGGGCTTTCCCACCCATTCCTACATTACCAGCGCCAGCTCCGCCCCCTTGGGGGAGGATTGCCGAGGCACGAGGCGGAGGGGGTATAATTCCTCTTAGTCTTTCTTTTCAAGGTCGGCAAGTTTTTTTCTTAACTCTTCAAGTTCGTTAGTTGCGCTTGCGTTTGACGCGCGTTGAGCCTTCATCTCTTCGTTACGTTTAATGAATTCATAAACAATAAATGCAACAAGAGGTATACCAATACAAACGATTAAGCCCCAAGTGCCCTGCATCCAATAGATAAAGCTGCCAAGGCCAGTGATTTTTGAGGTATAACGCCCTTCAATTTGAGGCGCATACACAGCATCGTCCATATTGATAACAACCATTTCGCCATTTTCGTTATATTTAATAGTCCCGTCAGCCTGACGTTGGTTGTTGATACCATAAGTCCTGAATTTAAGTTGCCCAGCATGCTCGCCATCGGTTTCGATGGTTATGTCATAGATTTTGTGGGTAACAACCGTGCCCAAAGTTTTTCCGTCATCTTCGTACTCACGATAGGTGATAACGTCGCCAGGTTTCAAATCTTTAACGTCAACAACTTGCGTAAAGATAAGGTCGCCCTTTTTAATATTTGGATACATTGAGTCACTTAAAACGATAAGCGGTTTATAGCCGAAAATCGTTGGCAAATCGTTAGGGTGAACAATAGATTTAAAAATCAAAACAACATTCATCAAAAGCAAAGGCAGCATCAAAACGCAAAGCCCGATACTTACCCAAAACATCGTGATTTCGGCGGCCGATTTCTTACGCTTGCCCTCAGCAGGCGCATTTGGTGCGTAATTAGCGGCAGCAGCCTTACCCGTGGCTATTTTAGCGTCAATCTCGCCAACCGCCACCGGCCTAGACTCATCCGTCAAAGGCAAAATCGCGATCCCGTTTGCGGCGTTTGCATCCACGTACGCATCATTATTAGCGCTAGTTTCGCCAGCATTTTTAGCCTCTTTAACGTCAGCCTCGCCCACATTTTCAGCCCCACTAAGACTTACATTTTCATTCACGCGCGCGTCATTATTAACTTCGGCTTCGCCCACGTTTTCAGCCTCGCCAAGATTTACATTGGCCGTTATTTTATCATCATCAGCAGATGCAGCAACGGTTTTTGGTGGTCTACCCCTGCGGGCGCCCGTCCCCGTTTGCGCCTTGCTACCGGCGGTTGATTCGCTTGCGGTTGCCTTATTTGCGGCGGCTTTTGACTTAGCGGCGCCATTTTTTGCACCAGCCTTTGCGCCAGATTTAGCGGCCGTTGACTTCGCCCCCGTTTTCCCTTTTGCAGCCGACTTAGCAGGTTTGGCGCTTGAAGCGTTAACGCTAAGTTCGTCAGTAGTTTGGTTTGTTTTATCTGCCATTTTATTCTCCACTGCTTATATTTTCTAACGCGCGGCGCAAAAATATTCGCCATTCGTCAAAAAACTACTCTTTTCTACAAACTGATTTTACCACACTTACTTCACCCTTGGCAAACAATTTCACCCACTTTTTAAATTTTTTCACCCGCCCGCAATTTTGCCCTTTCTTTAATTTCTCGCTCGCCCGACAAAACAAAACCTTCCCCGCCACACTGGATACGGCCAATGCCCTCCACTTTTGTTCACTTGAAGATTAAACGAAAACCTTACGCTTCTTCCCTAAGCGATGTACCAAAATAGCCGCTTTTGTACTGCGCGCAACTTGCTGCCGCTCTACGCCACATTAACCAAAACCTTTTTATGGTTTTTAGCAGACTCTTTTAAGTTCACAATAATAAAAACAAATTAACTAAAACCAAATTAACAAACCAAACATATTGTTATTATAACGCCATTATTTTTAAATTATGTTATTAACAAATTTTAAAAACTTGTTAAAAACTCTTGCAATTTGATTAAAAATATGATACTCTATCGTCGTGCACCTCGCGCAGGTTTTGCATATGTCGTCGTACTAACGCGCAAAATAAAACAGCGCATCGTCCTGGCAATAAACCAAAAACCATTTATATATTGTCGCCAGCGTCGCATTATTCCCGCGTTCTGTATACAGCCTTATCACAATATTGGGCAACCTTAACAACGCATAGTAATGTCGCAACACACAAAACCTATTTCGCGCACCGCATATTTCATTATGCTGACAGGTGAACATAAAACTGAATATGGAGAGTTGGCTGAGCGGTCGAAAGCAGCGGTCTTGAAAACCGTCGTAGTGAAAGCTACCTGGGGTTCGAATCCCTAACTCTCCGCCAAAAAAAGCTGTACGCGCCCTAATAATTTAACGGGTTGCGTATTTTTTATTTTAGAAGAAAGTTTTGCAATTTGTTTTCAATATGGTATACTAAGCATAAAGAGGTAAATATGTTAGGTGCTATTATTGGCGATTTGGCTGGCTCAATTTATG
>CAVCHC010000026.1:12250-12809 GCA_963602035.1 Acutalibacteraceae bacterium
AATTCGTTTTTTAGCGATGACACAATTCTCACCGTCGCAATTGCTGATGCCATACTAAATAAAAAAGATTATGGTGACACTCTTAAAAAATATGCCCTTAAATACGAAAACAAAATTCCCAAAGGCATAGAATATTTCAAAACAATGTTTTCTCCTGGGTTTATCGCATGGGCAAAGGATGAAAAGCAAGGCCAAAGCTGCGGCAATGGCGCCATGATGAGAATATCGCCAGTAGGATTTTTATTTAACAATGAAGAAGATGTAATAAAAAATTCATACTTAGCAACAATACCTTCTCACAATAGCAAAGAGGCAATCAATTGCGCAAAGATAATTTCATTAATTATTTTTTATTCAAGAAAGGGTTTTTCTAAAAAAGAAATTATTGACAAACTTAATTTAACAATAAAAAAACCAAATATTGAAAAGTTCAATTATACATGCAATGACACAATTGATATATGTTTATATTCGTTCTTTACAGCAGATTCTTTTGAAGAAAGTATAAGGCTTGCAATTTCTTTTGGTGGAGACGCTGATACAAATGCCTGTATAGTAG
>CAVCHC010000027.1:0-11651 GCA_963602035.1 Acutalibacteraceae bacterium
GAATTTCGGTGATTTTTTGTGTTGATTATTTACTATTTTCGGTGAAATTTACTATAAAATTATTTTGTTTCTCACAAAGTGCGTCGCGCATTGAGTTAAGTTCGCGATAATCGGCATCGGTGGGCAAGTTTGCTTTTTTAAGTTCAGCAATTTTAATTAATTTTTTGACGTAATTTTCAAAGTCTTGCGCGCTGGTGTTGTGAGTAATATTAAACAGGCTTTCATCCTCGCCAAAGGCTTTTGAAACGTCGTCACAAACAAAATCGGTCACCATTGTAAAAATATTTCTCATCGAGGGGGTTAAAAATGGACGTTCTCGGTCAATACCGTCGCGCATTAAATCGTAAACCGCGTATGGGCGACACTCATTATTTTGGCGGCTAAGTTTAGTTGTGGCGGTTTTGGCAGCAAGGCCATCTTTTGCGGTGCTGTTGTAGGCAATTTTATAGATTGTTTCTTCATAAACTTTAAGATATGACTTTAAAACATTATTAAACAGGCTCATAAACACTCTCCTTAGCGGTATTTTAGCATGAAACTTACAAAATTTCAAGATGTAAATAAAATTTATTGAATACCAACCTTGCAAAACCCCTTAAAAAGTGGTATTAAATATAGGTGGAAAGCATAATTTGTTGACAAAAATTTTTAAATTTGTTAGAATTCTAACGATTTTAAAAAAATCACTTACACAGGAGAAGATTATGGAAGAAAAAAATAGTATATATATCAACAAAATTATGCGAGAGGGCAGGCGCAAACTTAACTCGCTTACGGCGCTTTATAACATAACGGGCAAGCAGTCTCGCGTTTTGGTGTACATTTTTGACGAAAGCCAAACGCGCGAAGTTAACCAAACGGACATTGAAAAGGCCTTTAACATTCGCGGCGCAAGCGTAACAAGCATTTTGCAGACGCTTGAACGCAAAAAGTTTATCAAGCGTACTGAAAGCAAAACGGATGCGCGCAAAAAGGTGTTAAGGCTGACTCCGCGCGGTGAAGAGATTTATCGCGTTATCAATGAAAAAACCAACGAGCTTGAAAAAGTGATGATAGAGGGCATTGACGAGGCCGACCTAGCCACGCTTAAAAAGTGCCTTGACATAATTTTGAAAAACTTAATACAATACACAAGTGATTGTGACGGAGGATTTGATGAAGACTAAAAATAGCAATTTGCTTAGAAACCTGACCGCGAAAGAGTGGATAATGGCCGTTTTTGCGGTTGCGTTTATCGTGACGGGCGTTTGGCTTGACCTTAAAATGCCCGATTATATGAGTGAAATCACGCGACTTGTTCAAACGTCGGGCTCAAAAATGAGCGATATTTGGCGTGCGGGCGCGATGATGCTTTTGTGTGCTCTGGCAAGTGCGCTTACAAGCGTTGTTGTAAGTTTTTTTGCAAGCCAGATTTCGTCAGGCTTTGCGCGAAGGCTGCGTGAAAACCTTTACAGCACCGTGTCAGGCTTTGGCACAACTGAAATCAAGCGCTTTTCAACGGCCAGCCTTATAACGCGCTGTACAAACGACGTCAACCAGATTTCGATGGTCATCGTTTTTGGCCTTCAAGTTGTTGTTAAGGCGCCAGTTTTGGCCGTTTGGGCTATTGTTAAAATATTAGGCAAAAGCTGGCAATGGTCGCTGGCTACGGGCATCGCGGTGGCGGTTATGCTTTTAACTTTTGGCATCATCACGATTTTTGTTATGCCTAAGTTTAAAACCATCCAAAAAAAGACGGATGACCTTAACCGTACCGCGCGCGAAAATCTTAACGGCCTTAGGGTAGTGCACGCGTTTAATGCTGAAAATTATCAGCAAAACAAGTTTGATAAAGTCAACGACGACCTGACAAAAACCAACCTTTATACCCAAAAATTTATGGCCGTTATGTCGCCTTTGATGGACTTGGTTTACAGCGGGCTTTCGATTGCCATCTATATCATCGGCGCGTTTTTGATTAACGCTGCTGGGGCGCCAGCAAGCAAACTTACGTTGTTTAGCGATATGATTGTGTTCTCGTCTTATGCGATGCAGGTTGTGTTTGCGTTTATGATGCTTACGCTTATCTTCTTTTTGCTGCCACGCGCGATTGTAAGCGGAAGGCGTGTTAAAGAAGTGCTTTCAACCGAGACAAGCGTCAAGGACGGCGACTTTGATGGCAACACGCAAGAAAAGGGCACGATTGAGTTTATTAACGTCGGTTTTTGTTACCCTGATGCAAGCGAGGCTGTTTTAGAGGGCATTAATTTTAAGGTAAACAAGGGCGAAACGGTGGCGTTTATCGGTTCAACGGGAAGCGGAAAAAGCACGCTTATCAACCTTGTTCCGCGCCTTTACGACGCAACCAGCGGGCAAGTTTTGGTTGACGGCGTTGACGTGCGCGACTATAAAAAACAAGCGCTTTACAGCAAGATGGGCTATATTAGCCAGCGCGCGGTTTTGTTTACGGGCACGATTGACTCTAACGTCCGTTTGGGCGAGGTTGATGGATTAAAGCCTGACACTGACGCGGCCGAGTTGGCCACAACTCTTGCGGAGGCGAAAGAGTTTATTGACGCGCGCGAAGACAAGATGAACAGCGAGGTCACCCAAGGGGGAACTAACCTAAGTGGCGGCCAAAAGCAGCGTGTGTCGATTGCACGTGCGCTTGCAAGAAAGCCTGAAATTCTTATTTTTGATGACAGTTTTTCGGCGCTTGACTATCAAACGGATAAAAAACTGCGTAAAAACCTTAAAGAGCAGCTTGCGGATACGACGTGTCTTATCGTTGCGCAGCGAATTGGCACCATCAAAAATGCTGACAAAATCATCGTGCTTGATAATGGCAAAATGGTGGGCGAGGGCACGCACGACGAGCTTTTAAAAAATTGTGAGGTTTATCGCGAGATTGCCCTAAGCCAACTATCAAAGGAGGAACTGGCAAGTGGCAAATAAAGAACAAAAACGTGCGCAAGGGCCTATGCACGGGCCTCGCACGCACGAGAAACCAAAAAACTTTAAAGCCGCGATGGGCAACCTTTTAAAGTCAATGAAAGGCAACACCGCGTGGATAATTTTGGCGCTTGTGTTTTCAGTTTTAAGCACGGCGCTTGGCATAATTTCGCCTAATATTTTAAAAGATTTAACCAACACGATAACCGCCGCAGTGCCTATTTTTGCTAACGGAACCTGGTTTAATGCGGGCGCCGTTATGGATATGGGCGCGATTGAAAAATACGCAATAATTCTTGGGGTAATCTTAATTTGTAACGTAGTGCTAAGCTACCTTCAAGGCCTTATTATGGCGCGCGTTACGCAGCGAATTTCGCGTCAAATGCGAAGCGACATCTCAAAAAAGATAAACCGCCTTCCGTTTTCATACATTGACCACACAACCAATGGCGACATTTTAAGCCGCATCACCAACGATGTTGACACGATTACGCAGTCGCTTAACAACAGCGTAACCACGCTTGTAAGCTCAATAATTATGCTTATCGGCACAACGATAATGATGTTTATAACCAACTGGGTTATGGCGCTTTGTGCGATAATTTCGGCGTTTATTGGGTTTGCGCTTGTGGCACTTGTTATGGGCAAGTCGCAAAAATTCTTTATGGCGCAACAGCGTAACCTTGGCGCTATTAACGGCCAAGTGGAAGAAAGTTTTTCTGGCCACGACGTTTTGATGGTGTCTAACGCGCTTGGTGAAGACAAGGCCAAGTTTGACGCGCTTAATACCAACCTTTATCGTTCGGGCTGGAAGGCGCAATTTTTGGGCGGCCTTATGGGGCCAATCATGAACTTTATTGGTAACCTTGGCTATGTTGCGGTTTGCGTTGCGGGCGCGCTTTTGACGGCCAACGGAACCATAACTTTTGGTGTTATCGTTGCGTTTATGCTTTATGTAAGGCTGTTTACGAACCCTCTTACGCAGTTAGCGCAGGTTGGGTCAAGCCTTCAAAGTGCGGGGGCTGCGGGCGAGCGTGTTTATGAGTTTTTAAACGCGCCAGAACTTGAAGACGAGGCTGGCAAAATCACCAGTCTACCGAGCGTTGAGGGCAACGTCGATTTTGTTAACGTGCGCTTTGGTTACGATAAAGACAAAGAGATTATTCACGATTTTTCAGCGTCAGTTAAGGCCGGGCAAAAGGTAGCGATTGTTGGCCCAACTGGCGCAGGAAAAACCACGATGGTCAACCTTTTGATGAAATTTTATAACATCAATTCGGGCAAGATTTTGATTGACGGCGTTGACACGCACGACCTCTCGCGTGAGTATATTCACAGCCTTTTTGGTATGGTGTTGCAAGACACGTGGCTTTTTGAGGGCACGATTTTTGACAACATTATCTATAACCAACAGGGCGTCACGAAAGAGATGGTTGAGGCGGCGTGCAAGGCGTGCGGCCTGCATCACTTTATTATGACGCTTCCAGAAGGGTACAATACCGTGCTTGACGACAATACGTCAATTTCGGCGGGGCAAAAGCAGCTTTTAACTATTGCGCGTGCGATGGTTCAGAACGCGCCGATGCTTATCTTAGACGAGGCCACCAGCAGCGTAGACACGCGTACTGAGGTGCTTATTTCTAAGGCGATGGACACCTTGATGGCTGACCGAACAAGTTTTGTTATCGCGCACCGACTTTCAACCATCAAAAACGCCGACCTTATTCTTGTTATGGAAAACGGCGACATTGTTGAAAGCGGAACGCACGCCGAACTTCTTTCACGCGGCGGCGCCTACGCCAAACTTTACAACAGCCAATTTGAAACCGTTGAATAAGTTGTTTTATTAGGACTTTTAACAAGTGGGTTAGAAGTCCTTTTTTTATTTATTTAAGTTCAAATATTTGATTTTATTGACATTTTTTATGATTTGCACTATAATTTACGCATGTAAAATTTTAAGATAGTTAAAATTTTTAATGGAGAAAATTATGAATATTTATTCTAAATTAATTGAAAATAACCCGCGTTTTAGCAGAAGACCAAAATGGCCTAAAAAGGTTGTTATCACTGGTGGTATGCCAAACGGCAACAAAAAACTTCATATTGGGCATTTGGCTGCCGTTTTTATTTGGGCGGATGCTTTTGCGCGCTTTATGCGTAATAATATCGGCGAAGATAATGTTATTTTTGTTTCGGGGACGGACGGATTTGGTTCTCCTACCGAAGAAAGGTATCGTATCGCTATAAATGACAAAACTTTTGAAGGTTCGATTGCAGATTTTGTTAGACTTCATCACGACGACCAAAAGCGTACACTTGATAGATACAATATAAGCCTTAATCTTTTTGCGGCGTCTTGTCTTGACCCATTTGTTTCAACGCATGAAGCAATGGGCAAAGAGATTTTTGATAAACTTTCATCAGGCGGATACCTTAAACTTAGTGACTCTTTACAGTTTTATGACACAAAGCTTAATAAGTTTTTAAATGGTAGACAAGTTGTTGGTAAATGCCCAATCGAGGGGTGCGCGTCAGAGGTTGGCTATGCAGATGAATGTGCGCTTGGCCATCAATATCAGCCAGAAGAACTGATAAACCCAATAAGCACGCTTACAAACACTGTGCCAGAGTTAAGAAAAGCACAAAACTGGTATTTTCCGCTTGATAAATTTAAGGATGATTTGCACGAATGGGTTGATTATTGCGCTAAAAACGCGTCAACGCGGTCATTTATGCTTACCATAATTAATGACTATTTAAGAAATCCGGTTATATTTGTTAATAAAAAATATATGGAGCAGGTTGACGGTCTTCGCGCCAAACTTCCTGAGTTTAAAACGATTGAGCCTAACAAAGGCGACCTTTATCAGCTTGAATTTGTTAATATTGAAGACCGAGATATTGCGCGCGAACTGTTTGTTAAAGAGGGCGTAAGGTGCAAAACAAGCAATGCGCTTTTCCCATTCAGGCTAACTGGGGATGTTAACTGGGGGCTTAAAGTGCCTAAAAGTGCGGCGCTTGAAAACAGCAATATCAAGTCGTTTTGGGTTTGGCCAGAGTCGCTTTGGGCACCGGTGTCGTTTACTGAATATTATTTAAAACAAAAAGGTAGCAAAGAGACGTGGAAAGACTGGTGGTGTAACCCTGATTGTGAGGCTTGGCAATTTATTGGCGAAGACAATATTTATTTCTATGCCGTTGTTGAACCAGCTATGTTTGAGGCGTATAACAAGGCGAATGCGGGTTCTAATCAGTTTATAAAGCCAAAAATTGTGTCAAACAAGCACGTACTATTCAAAAACGCGAAGGCCAGCAGCAGTGGTAAGTTTAAGGCGCCAACCGCCGAGGAGTTGCTTGAAAATTATTCAGTTGACCAGCTTAAAATGCATTTTCTTGCGCAAGGGCTTGAAACTAACCAGTTTCAATTCAAATCTAAGATTTACACCGACCCAGACTTCCCGGGCAAAGACCCAGTTGAAGCACAAGGTGATTTGTTATTTAACATATTTAACCGCCTTGCTAGGTCAATTCTTTATACTCTTCAAAATAAGTTTGATGGCAAGATGCCGGTGGGCGAGGTGTCAAGCGAGGTGCTTGAAAGGTCGCTTAATGTGATTTTGGCATACGAGCAATATATGTATCAGGCGCAGATGCACAAAATTATTTCTTTAATCGATGTTTATCTAAGAAATGCAAACAAAGATTGGGCACGTATTATGAACTTTTCAGATAAGTCAATAACGCCCGAGATGCAGGCACAAGAGATGATTGATGCGTTGCATATTTTAAGAACGGCAATGGCGATGGTTCGTCCTATTGAACAAAAAGGCACGGATATGCTTAAAGAGTATTTTGGGTTCACTGATGAGGTGTTTATGTGGCCATCAATATTTAAATCGGCCTATGAGGTTATGAAAACGCCTAATAAACCCGAATTTAAATTCTTGGAGCCACGCGTAGACTTTTTCAAAAGAGAAAACATTAAAGTATAATAATCATATAGAGGCTTTGGCCTCTATTTTTTTGGAGGAATAATTTAAGGAGGGGCGTTTATATTTGACAAGGGCGGGGAAAAATTATTAAAATATAAAAAATAATAAATAAAGGAGAAAACAAAATGAAAAAACAAATTAAAGTCTTTCAAATTGGTTGTGGCAAGATGGCGGTGTACACCATGCGCTATGTGTTTGAAAAGGGTGGCGTTGTTGTTGGCGGCGTTGATGTTGACCCTAACCGCGTTGGCAAGGATATCGGCGTTATTATGGGAACAAGCAAGGTTGGTGTTGTGGTTGCGCACGCAAAAGACCTTGAAGCCGAACTTAAACGCACCAAACCGGATGTTGCTATCATCACAACGATGAGCCTTCTTAGCGACATTTATGACTCATTTATGATTTGCGCAAAATGTGGCGTTAATGCCATCACGACGTGTGAAGAGGCGTTCTTCCCATGGAACAGTAACGAAAAAATGACCAAAAAACTTGATAAAGTGGCCAAAGAAAACAACTGCACGTTGTCAGGCAGTGGGTATCAAGATTTCTCTTGGGGTCAACTTATTTCAAGCCTTTGTGGCACGACGCAAACGGTTAAAACCATCCGCGGCCGCAGCAGCTATAACGTAGAAGACTATGGCATTGCGCTTGCCCAAGTTCACGGGGCGGGGCTAAGCCTTAAAGAATTTGACGAAAAAATTGCCAGCGCGGACAAAATCAGTGACGAAGCGCGCCACGAGATTATCAAAAAGGGCGAATACAGCCCATCATATATGTGGACGGTTAACGGCTGGCTTTGTGAAAAACTTGGCCTTACCGTTGTGCGTCAAACCCAAAAGTGCGTGCCACAGACTTACAAAAAAGACCTTGTAAGCAAGACGCTTAATATGAAAATCCCTAAGGGGTATGCAACGGGTATGAGTGCGGTTGTTACAACCGAAACCAAAGAGGGCATCACGCTTGTAACCGAATGCATCGGCAAGGTTTATGGGTCTGACGAGTTTGACTGCAACGAATGGACGATTGAAGGCGAGCCAACCACGACGGTAACGGTTAATCGCCCTGCTACCGTTGAACTTACGTGCGCATCTATCGTTAACCGCCTTCCTGACCTTATTAACGCGCCAGCAGGCTACGTAACGACCGACAAACTTGGCGAACTGACCTATCACGTTAAGTTTTAGAGGTGATAAAAGTCGCTTTATATTAAGTTTAGCTGAATTTATAACAGCTTACTTAGTAGTTATATTGATTTTAAAACGCGTAAAAATCGCTATTTGTTTTTAAGCCGCCTATTTTGGGCGGTTTTTGTTTGGTCAAATTATTAAAAGTGATAAAAATGCGAAAATATTTAGCAATCTGGCGCGGATACGCATTTTGTTTGACAAAAATAGGCGTATTATTTAAAATGAAAAAAACGGAAGTTTAAAACAAAGGAATGAGGTTGATATGGCAATAAAGGATGTTATTTCGTGGTTTTATGGCAAAAGTAAAACCGAAACGGGCAAGGGCAATGCGCCAACGCAAACTGGGGCGCAGCCAAGGGTTAATCTTCACGGCCCAAACGTGACGATTGATGGCCCGTCTAACCAGCGAATGGGTAGGATTTCGATAGACGGCAGGGCGGTGGCGGGTATGCCATTTCGCCTCTCTGGCGAAGACGACAGGCTTGTGGGCAACTATGTTTTGGTAAGCAAAGACGAGATTGAAAGAGCCACGCGCGAGGCAAGGCAAGAGGACGACAAAAACAACGAGGGAGTTGAAATTAAGCCTAGCGCCAAAAAATGGGAGGTAAGTAACAGCAAGGCCGTAACAACCACGGCCATCGCGCTTTTGATTGGCCTGACCGTTGGCGCGTCAGTGGGGCTTGGTATTGTTAACAGCAAGCAGCCTAACACTCCCGCGCAAGACAGCAAGTTTGTTTATGTTGTTGACAAAGATGGCAACGCAAAGATAATTGTAACCGACAAAAATGTTATCGTTGAAAAGACGATTGAAAAGTTGGTTGAGGGCGAAACGCAGTTTATTCGCGGCGAGCTTATTACGTCGTCAACCATTCTTGACGCGCTTGGGATAGACGAGGCTATTCGTCAGGTTAAGCAAGTTGAAAACGCCACAAAACGGGGTGTTTTGACCGAGAAACTTGACGAGGACGGCTTAGAAACGGGCGAGTATATCAACGTTGACGAGATTGCGGAGGAATACAAAGACCGCAAAGAGCGTATCGAAAACGCGCAAAGCATAAAAGACAAAAAGGTGATTTACAGCGACCTATTCAGGATGAAGGCCGAGCTTCACGATATGATGAGCCAGCAGGGCTATCAAACGCTTATCGAGATGCGCAACCCCATTCACAAGGCGTATGGTCAGCCCGCGCAGTACGGTCAGGCCGAGATTTTAAGAGAAGACAAGTATATTGACGATGTGTGCGCCCAGCACGTGCAGGTATGTACGGACGTGGCCACAAGTAATGTGTACGCGCATTTGTCTTCCGCGATTGACAAAATCGATACAGAGGATATGACGCCGGAGGAGTTTGACGAGCATATTGACCATCTTACCGAGTTTGCTGACAATTATGTTGCGGAGGCCGACTTGGGCGTCAAGCGCGAGGAGTACGTTGAGCCGCACAATGATGAGTCTTATATGCGTCACATTGAAAGCGGGGTGGCGATGGAGCCTGACGAGTGTAAAGAGCGCAAGGAAAACACGTTTAGAGAGTTTTTTACGCCTACCATTGTAAATAACGCCTTTGACAAAGTGCGTGAATATACCGACCAAATGGTGGTTGAAGACAATAACTTTGGTGGCAAAAACCTGAAAAGTTTTGCTACTGATTTTGTTGAGGACTTAGGCAAAGAAATTCAGGCAATCAACGAGGCTAACTATAAGAACAAGATTGAAGAAAACAACGAGGCCGCAAAACAAACCGAGCATACGGCCGAAGGCGAACAAAAGGATGCCGGCGCTAAGCAAGAAGACGCTAACGCTAAGCAGGAAGCGGCTGAAAATGAGCAGCTTCAAAAGGCCGATGCGTTTAGGGTTAAATTTGATAAACAGGCCGAATTTAACGTAGAAAAAGAGTTAGAAAGGTAGGGTATGGTATGGAATTAAAAACCGGGCAAATAATAGAGATTGGCGCGCATAGGTACAGCGTTATTTCGTCTTTTGATGACTATCATTTGGTGTTGTGTTTAACCGAAAAGTCTAACCGAAATGGCAAAATGCTTTTGATTGAGCAAAAAGATGATAAGGCGTATTTTGTTGACGACCGCGCGGTTATTGACTTTGTTGTTGACAAGATGGTAAGCGGCGAAACCGGCTTTGACACCGCTAAAACTGAAAAATAAAGGCAAATTAACCGGCGAGGCGAGGGCTGGTACCGTTGAGAATGTAAGCAGAGGCTAAATTAACCGGCGGGACGAGAATGATTACGTTGAAAATGTAAGCAAAGGCTAAATCAAGCAGCGAGACGAGAATTAGTACGGCTGAAAATCATTGTGCGCGTGTGTAAACTGGTGTCAAAAAGGCTTTGGCTAAATTAAGATGACAAGCGCTGGCAATTGCTGGCGTTTTTGTTTGACTTGCGGGGGCGCGATTGGGTATAATGGTGATAAGGAGAGGCGCAATGGGGCTTTTTGGCAAAAGGTTTAGCATTTTGAAACTGATTGGCCTTATAATTGCTGGAATAGTGGTTATGCTTTTGATTTTTAAAGGGCAACTGAACGCGGCGGTGGCGGGGCTATGAAAAAGAACAAAACTTTGCGTTTTTTTGTTACGCTTTTGATTGTGCTTGTGTTTTTGGCGGGGTTGGTTGTTGGCGGGTATTTTATCCTTGACAAGGCGGTTGTGCCACGCTATTTCGGCACGTACGGAATTCATAATATGGGCGAGCTGGTTCAAATGATGGGCACGCTTTATAACACCAATAACGAAACGGACATCGTTACCAACGGGTTTTCAAGCGCTGACCTTGCCTCGGCGGAGGATAAACTTATTGCGGTTGGGTTCCCTAAACTTGAATCGACGGGGCGCCTTAATTACAGCGAGATTGGCGAGGGGCACGTTGCACCAACGCCTGAATCAAGCACGCAGTTGACGGATAAAGAGCTTGCAAGCGTTTTGGGCGAGATGTTAAAGTCGGGCGTGATGGCGGAGAGGCTGCCTGACCTAAAATACCTAAACACGCTTTCGTTTAATATGCTTGAAACGATAATTAAGCCAACCAAGGTTGACGGCGTGGTTGACCCTGATTCGGCCAACGTTGAGTTTACGCTTAAACTTGATACGTCGTCTGTGCGCGAGCAAATGGCCGACGAGATGGAGATGCCGCTGTTTTTGCTTAATATGATTGTGCCTAAAAAACTGTTTATAAACGTCAATTTTAATGTAAGCATTGTTGACGGCGAATGGGTTTATTCTAACTCTAAAATTGCAATTAATGGCCGCACAAGCAAGCAAAGCGAAATTCTTTTAAACCTTTTGATATCGTTTATATATCCAGAGGATGAAGAGATGACGATTGAAAAAATTAATCAGCAGTTTGGTGACGTGGTTAAAAAAGGGCTTGGTCTGTTGGGCGAAGTGCAATTTTCTAACACCGTTTCGGGCAATAAAAACGGAATTATTTTAACATTTAAATAATTGCAATTAATTAATGATTAAATAGATAAAAATACAAATATTAAATCGTAATTAAATAATTAATTAAATAAAAATTAAATT
>CAVCHC010000028.1:0-11167 GCA_963602035.1 Acutalibacteraceae bacterium
TTTATGGGTTTTAAACAGAAAATGAAAAAAAGTGATAAAATAAGCATCGTTTTAGTGGCGTTTTGCGTTTTTTTCAGTGGCTTTTCATATATGTCGCCGCAAATTAATCCGTTTATGTATCCGCTTGTTTTTAGTTTAGCGGGCGCAGGTATTAACATTTGTTTAATACAAGTTAGTATCTTGCCCGCAATTTTACTTCGTGGGTTAACGCTAGCAAATGCGATAATTTTGTTAAACCTCGTTTCTTGCGTTGTGCTTTTTAAAATCTGTTCAAAGTTTAAAAAAGGCAAAACTGTTTTTATGTACATCTTTTGTAACCTAAGTCAACTTGGGGTATTATATTTAAGTTTGTCTAACAAAACGCTTATTATCTCCGCGTGCATCTCAATCATTGCAAGCAATCTGTTTATGTTTGTTTTTCCTATTGCCATAAATGCGATAAAGTTGAAAAAATTAAACGGATATTTTAGTTTTGACGAGAAACTCAGTTTTGCATGTATATTTGTTGCAATTTTTATCGGTATATCAAAAATTCACATAAATTCGCTGTTTTTAATTTACCCACTGGCCGTTTTTGCGATTTTAGTATTGTCGCGCGTTCTTAAAACGATAGACGTTTGCGCGCTTTCAAGTTTGATCGCATTGTCTATATCGGTCAGTTCAAACTCGGTTTTGCCTTTTGCAATTATTTTAGTTTGGACGATGGTCGCCTGCTTCTTTGCAGAGCAAAATAAAGTAATTGAGGCCGTCGCAGTGTTGTTTAGTGACCTTGTTATGGGCTGCGCGCTTAATGCCTACCTTGACTATACCTACATTAATTTGCTAAGCGTATTAGTTCCATGTGTGGCGTTTTGTGTTATTCCCAAACTTGATGTGTTGAAAGCGTATTTCTATAAATCAGGTGAGAGTATTGTAAAAAACTACTATATTAACCAATCTTTTTACAATTTGTCTAACAAACTTGTAAAAATGAGTAACGTGTTTGACGATATGCAACAGGTGTATAAATCAAATCTTCTTAATCAAATGCCGCAAGAAAAGTTGGGTGAATTCTTATCTAAAAACATTTTAAGTAAGCACTGTGAGGCGTGCGGACTGGCGTGTAAAAATCGAGAGGTGCTTGAAAGCGACTTTGCTGATTGCGTAAACATTGCGCTTAAAAATGAGCTTAACAAAACCAATATGCCCAATAGTATTAATCGTTTGTGTCCATTTTTGTCACAGATTTTAAGTCAAATTAATGGTGGTGTAAAAGAGTTTAACGCACTTAACAAAAAATTTAGCGAGCAAAACAAATCGCTGTGCGCCCTTAGTGAGAATTGTAAACAATTTTCAACGTGTCTTGTTGATATGTCTAAAAAAATGTATGGCTTTAAAATTAGCGAAAAAATAAGCGTCGAACAAATTATTGCTGAATTTAATATCAATAATCTGGTGGTGGCCGAGGTTTTGGTGCTTGACACTAATCAAAATAAAAACGCCAAAATTATGCTTGTTATCCGCACGATTGATAAGGCTGATTTAAGGTTTGTTGAGGTTATTTCAAACATATTCAAACAGCGCTTTATCGTAGAAAATATTGAAGATTCAGGCGTTTGCGGGTGGTCGGTTTTAACGCTTGTTAAAGCGCCAATTTATAACTTGTTTTTTGGCGTCAGTACGTTTAGCAAGTTAAACAAAAATGGCGATAATTACCTTTATCAAAAGCTTGAAGATTCAAAAACAATGCTGGCGATTGCTGACGGTATGGGCAACGGGGATGATGCTCATGAAAAAAGCAATTTGTGTTTAGACTTAATTTTGTCTTATCTATCTATTGGCGCAAGCAAAGAAATCGCCATCAGCAACATTAACGGCCTGCTGATGCCTTACAAAAACAGTAATTTTTCAACTCTTGATTTGTTTGAGTTTGACGCCAACTCGGGGCGCGGCGATTTTATCAAGCTTGCAAGCGCGGTAAGTTTTATTAAAAGAAAGGATAAGGTAGAGGTGATTCGACCTGAAAGTCTTCCGCTTGGCATTGTTGAATCTGTCAGCCCTACGGTGAATACGACCTATCTTACAACCGGCGATTTGGTCATCTTGTGTAGCGACGGCGTGGTAGATTCTATTGGCGAAGAAACTATGATTGAGCTGCTGTCAACCAATAAAATTTTAAATGCGCAGATAATGGCCGACCTTATTTTGGATGAGGCCAAGCGTCAGGCAACGGTGCTTGATGATATGACGTGTTTAGTAGGCAAAGTGGCAAATTATTGAAAATTTTGGGCAAATTGCTAAATATATATGTTAATTTTGCATTTTTTACAATTTGCTACATACTTGCATTTTGCGTATTGATTAATACAAAGGCGTGTTAAACTTAGTGATATGTATAATTTTTCTTGCAATTTTAAGTTGATAGCATTGCAAATAATTTCACTGTTGCAAATTCGCCTTTCATGTGGTATACTAAGCGTATGAAAAATAAAGAAATTCAACTTAATATTAACGATGGTGATACGCTTGTTTTAGGTTTGTCGGGCGGCGTGGATAGTGTTGTTTTGTTTGACCTGCTTTTAAAGCAACAAAAAAAACAACCTTTTAAATTAATTGCGGTTCACGTTAATCATAATTTAAGGGGCAAGGCAAGTGACGATGACGAGCAGTTTGTTCGCGACCTTGCTAAAAAAAATAAGGTTGACTTAAAAGTGTTTAGCGTCGATTGCATAAAAAGGCAAAAAGAATGCAAATTATCGCTTGAAGAGGCTGCGCGCGAGCTTAGATATCAGTGCTTAAATGAAGTTGCAGCAAAAAATAATGGCAAAATTGTTTTAGCACACCATTTAAATGACTGCGCAGAGACCATTTTTTTAAACCTAACGCGCGGGGCTGGCGCTAATGGAGCGATTGGGATAACCGAAACTGATTTAATTTGTCGGCCGCTTTTAACGTGGACGAGGGATGATATATTGCGTTACGCGCACGAAAATAACCTTAATTATGTTGAGGACGAAACTAACAAAGACACGCGTTATAGTCGCAATGCAATAAGGCAAAAAGTGTTGCCCGAACTTGAAAAAATCAACAAAGGCGCGGCGGCTAATTTGGTTAGATTTGGCCAAACGCTTGCGGAGGATGAAGACTATTTTAACGCAATTTTGCCCAAAGAACTTGTAAAAAATGGCGAAAAAACGTTAAAAATTAACAAAATGCTTAAAAATTATCATAGCGCTGTTAAAAACCGAACTGTCTTGTATGCCTTAAATCTTATGGGTTGGGCAAAAGATTTTTCAAGAAGTCATATTGAAAAAATCGCTGCGCTTTTGGATAAAGATTGCGGCAAAAAGATTAATCTTCCGCATAAAATTGTGGCCGTAAGCGATGAAAATGAAATTAGTATTTTTAAAGAAAGTGATGGTGAATGGAATCTCGGTGTTTTGCAAAGTGCTGATAAGATTAAATTTGCGGTGGGTGAATTTAAGTTAGGCGACGTTACGATTATTATTAAAAAGGCGGCGGCCACCGATAGCGTTAAGGCCGATGATTACAAACTAATTGATATTTCAAATTGTGATGAAAGCAAACTGGTTTTACGTTTTGTGCGCGAAGGGGACGTCTTCCAAAAAATTGGAAGCGCTGGGCACAAAAAAATAAATAGGTTTTTAACGGATAAAAAAGTGCCGCAAAGGGAACGCGCGCAGGTAATCTGTTTGGCGCAGGATAATGAAATATTGCTACTTGAAACGGGCGACGTTGCGCAGATGACCAAGGTGACTGATAACTTTAAAAACGTCTACAAGGTGGTTTTTAAAAACTGCAAAAACGATGCAAATTAACGTTAAAAATGTAAAAATATTAACAAATTTTATAAAAATAAACAAAACGCACTTAATTTGGTGCGTTTTTATGTTGCGTTAAATTTTGCTGTTGATGACTTTAAAAAGTCAAATTTATTAGTACTGACAATTGTATTTACGGTAAACTTATATGTAAATAAATTTAATGCTTTTTTGGCAGTAAGGGTAAATAATTAAGAGACGGTTTTAATTTGAATGCCGTTAAAATAGTGGTTTAAAATTTCGGTGTAGGTTTTGCCTTGGGTTGCAAGAATTTGCGCGCCCCATTGGCTTACGCCCACGCCGTGACCATATCCAAGACCCGACAAAACCACGTTGTTGCCGCTGATTTTAACGCTGGTTAGTTTAGTTGACTTCATCTTGGTTGTGCCAAGATTTTTTCTAAGCGTGTTGGCAGACACCTCTTTGCCACCCAGCACGATGGTTGCATAAAATCCGCCCGTTGACTTTTCGCCAAGCGCCGCCGATGACAGGGTTGCAACATTTACGCCCATTTTGCTAAGTGCGGATAAAACCTCGCCTTTTGAAAATGTATAACTCCACGAGTAGTTTTTGCTGTTGCTGGCCGTTTCGGGGCTGGTTGTTGGTTTTATATAGTCGGGCTCACTGTCGCGGTTAGAAAAACCGATTTTAGTTGAGGTAGTTTCGCCGCCGCTGTTGCTGTGAAAATATGCGTCGATAAGTTCGCCATTATATGTTATAACCTGCCCTTTGGTGGCTTTGACCGCGTTTTTGATTTTGTCGTTCACTGTATCTTCGTCATAACTTTGCGCGTCGGTTATGCTGGTTGGAATTCCCTTTTTGTGATAGCTTTCGGGGTTGTCTTTGGCGTATTTAAGCGCGAACGTGCGTGACAAAACGCATTGGGTTTTAAGCGCCTCATCGTCCCACGTGTTGTAAACTTCGCCGGCGACCACTCCCGCAACATAGTCTTCAAGATCCATTTCTTGCGTTTTGTTGGTTGAAGTGTTAAAGACGCGAATTTGGGGTTCACCATTGTTTACTGACACGCCCTCGGGTAAACTCTGTTTGCTTGCAGTTGAGCAGCCAAAAAGCAGTACGCAAAAATTAGCAATAAGACACACCACAACAACCGCCGCAATGATTTTAAGTTTTTTTGTCATAATATTCTCCTTGTTTTTAGGTTGTAAAAAATATAATCAAATTATGCAGACAAAAACCGAAATCTGCAAAATGCATAAATTTAAGCAGATTAAAGACACTATGATTATGAAACAGTTAATTTATAAAAACGACAATTTGCTGCATTTTTTGGTACTTTTTTGTGTTTTTGTGGTCAGTTTTGCATATTTTTTACAATTTAGTGGTTTTGTATTCACTTGCGCGTTAGCAGATTTTGAACTCAATACCACTGCACAAAATTATGATAAAATAATAAGCATTGATGATTATTGTCCAAATGACTATATAGAAAGTGTTGATAAAGACTATTCAAATGGCAATGTAATAAACGAAGATAATGTCGCAAGCGATGTTGTTTTAAATGTGGATAATCAAACCCGAAATGACAGCGTTGCAGATGATAGCGAAATAGGTATAAGTGCAGGTAAAACTAATGATATTGTTACAAATGTAGGTAATGGCGCGGCTGATAGTATTAAAAGCGTACGTGACGGGGCGGCTGGCGATATAAGTGTATGCGATGGTGAGACTTATGATAAAGGTGCAATTGTAAGCAGTATAGTTTATAATGGTGTTACTTGCGATGCTACTTACGGTTTAAATGTGTGCGTTACGTGCGGGGTCGAGAGCAAAAATATTGGCTTTAATCTTAGCGTACGTAAAGGGGCTCGTAAATATATTTGTGATGAAGGTGGGGCTAATTTAGATAAGCTGGCTGCCTTTTTGGGGGAGTGCACGCGAAGGCTGATAATGCCTGAGTATGCGCTTAAATTTGTTTTTGAAAATTTTGACGAGTTTGTTGCGGCTATTGATAATGCGTTTAAAATAGAGGCGCAAAATGCGGCGCTTGTTACGCAAAATAACAGTGGAGCGTGTTTTCTAAAAAACGCAAAACAAGGGGTACAAATTGATAAAAATGCGCAAATTTTTAATATTTTTTACAATTTAGCGCAAAAATGCGTAAAATTTAATGCGTGCAAATGTGTAATTGAGCCATTGATTGAGGATGCTGAATTGGCGGGTTGCACAAACCTGCGCGGCGGCTTTTATACTACATACGCGTCAAGCACGGCCGAAAGAAAATCAAATATAGAACTTGCGCTTAGCAAATTTGATGGACTGGTTTTAGGTGCGGGCGAGGTTTTAAGTTTTAATGAGACTACGGGGCGGCGCACTCCTGAAAATGGCTATAAAAGCGCGAAGATAATCACGAATGGCAATTTTGTTGAGGGCAACGGCGGGGGAGTTTGCCAGGCCAGCACAACGCTTTATAATGCGGCGCTGGTTGCGGGGCTGGATATTGTTGAGGCAAATCAGCACAGCCTTAAAGTTGGATACGTTGCGCCGTCTTTTGATGCGATGGTTAATTTCGGTTCAAGCGACCTTAAAATAAAAAACAATACTGGGCGACCCGTTATGTTTGCAACAAAATGCGACGGAAATACGTGCCGCGTTAATGTTTTTGGCGTCAACAATCCTTATAAAATTGTGAGAAAAAGTGAGGTTGTTAGCGAAATTGAGCCGCTGCCTGACAAGTTTGTGAATGCAAAAGACGTGCCCGAACTTGAAAACACGCAGATAGAAAAGTCATATTATTTGCATTACCCTAAAAAGGGGCTTAAAAGCGAGGGGTTTTTGGAGTATTGGCAGGAGGGAAACCTTGTTGCTACCAAAAAAATACGCACAAATACTTACGCGCCGGTGACTGGGGTGGTGGTTTTAGCGAACACCGACCACAATTTGCCTACTGAAAGCGACTATGACAATGAAAATTCGTATGTTGACGAGGTTTTTGATACCCCAAAAGTTGAGGTGAATGGTGTATAAATGACCCCAAAAGTTGAGGTGAATGGTGTATTAATGACCCCAAAAGTTGAGGTGAATGGTGTATAAATGACCCCAAACGTTGAGGTGAATGGCGTATAAATGACCCCAAACGTTGAGGTGAATGGCGTATAAATGACCCCAAAAGTTGAGGAGAATGGTGTATTGATGACCCCAAACGTTGAGGTAGATGGTATATTAATAACCCAAAACTAAGGCCGTTATTATTTGCAAGTTTGGCGTAAATATGCTATATTAAATTTATGAAATTTGAATTTGACAAAAGCCTTTATCGGCTGGCGCGGGCGTTTGAGAGAAGAGGCGCGACGCTTTATATTGTTGGTGGGTTTGTGCGCGACTCGCTGCTTGGTAGGCCTGCGGGGGATATCGATTTGTGTTCGCGACTTAAACTAAGCCAGGTTGAAGAGTGCGCGCGTGAATGCGGGTTTGACTATACTTGCTTATCAAGCAAAATGGGTGTGTGTAAATTGACCATAAAAAATGAAGAGGGGAAAGTGCTTAGTTTCGAGCACGCGACGTTTAGAAAAGAAAAATATAAGTGTGACGGAAGCCATACTCCCATTGAGGTTGAGTTTGTTGACACGATAAAACAGGATAGCAATAGGCGCGATTTTACGGTTAACGCGCTGTATTTAAATATTTTTAAAAATCGCATTTTTGACCCGCAAAATGCAAAAAATGACCTAAAAATGCGTAAAATTTGCATAATAGGCGACCCAGATGTGAAATTGTGTGAGGACGCTGAACGTGTTTTAAGGGCAATAAGACTGGCGGGCGCGCTTGGGTTTAGCCTTGACGAGAATACAAAAAATGCAATTATTCGAAATAAAGATAAACTAAAAGCGCTTAGCAAGGTGCGAGCTGATTACGAGATAGGCAAGATGGTTGATAAGACTCTTTTGTTTGAACTGGGAATTGATAAAGTAATTGAAATTTATTAGGCAGAATTAAAATTAAAGTTTTTAACAAGTTTTAAAATGCGTGTTAAAAACTTGAAATAAAAGAACGAAATAAAATTAAGAATAAGTGTAAACAATAAAAATTGCAATTTTCGAAAACTGCAATTTCGGGCAGTAAATTGTAAAAAAGTTGATAAAAATTGCGTTTTAGCGCAAAACCGACAAATTTTTCATTAGACTTGTCGGTTTTTTATTGTTAAGATTTAATTGAAAAAAACAAAAGACCATCACGAAAGAGGGCAAGGAGGGGAGATGGTCTTTTATATTGTAGTGTTGTTTTGTTTAATTGATTTAACGGCTTTAATATTTTTGTTTGCCAAATTTTCGCGGCGCAAAAAATTTGATGTTATTGTTAACCCGCGTATGGAGTCGCGCGCCCGCAATCCCGTAAAGTTGTTTGGAGAGAAAGGATAAGGCAAAGAAATTGTTCGCTTACGCGATGTAAAAAATCTTAAATAAAAAGTACTCGTAATGAGCACTTTCGATTTTTATAGGATTTTATACCCCCTCTGTTGCTGCGCAACAACCCTCCCCCAAGGGGGCGGAGGCTTCGCTGTTAATGGTGAATTATTTTTCTAACAATGGGATTGCCACAGGACTGCGTCCTTCGCAATGACACACATAAATCAAGCAATTTCTTTTCACTTTTCACTCTTCACTTTTAACTTTGTATTATGATGTTTAGGATGCGGGTTGGGACGTAGATGACCTTTTTGATTGCGGCGCCGTTTAAAGATTTTAAGACGTCGGCGTTTTGTTTGGCGATTTTTATGACCTCATCTTGCGTGGCGGTTTTTGAAATCATTATGCGGCCGCGCACTTTGCCATTGATTTGAACGGGCATTTCAACCTCGTCAGTAACAAGCGCGTTTTCATCATACGTTGGCCAAGGCTGATAGGCTATTGTTTTATCATGCCCCAAATTTTGCCAGATTTCTTCGGTGATAAATGGGCAGATTGGGTTAAGTAGTTTAACAAACCCCTCGGCGTATTCGCTAGGCAAAAAGTCGGCCTTGCTGGCTGCGTTAAGATAAATCATCATCTGCGCAATCGCCGTGTTAAAGTTAAGCGACGTAAAGTCTTCTGTCACCTTTTTAACCGTTTGATTGTATACCGCTTTTAGGCTTGTATTAGCCTCATCTTTGATAGGTTTTTCCTGGTAAAGCCTCCAAACCCTGTCAAGGAATTTGCGGGCGCCGCCAACGCCGTTATTGTCCCACGGCTTGCTTATTTCAAGCGGCCCCATAAACATCTCATAAAGCCTAAGTGTGTCTGCGCCGTACTCGCGGGCAACGTCATTCGGGTCAACCACAAATTCAGGGTACCTTTTGCCCATTTTTATGCCATTCGCGCCCAAAATCATACCCGGGTGCACAAGTTTTTTAAACGGCTCTTTAACTGGGCTTATGCCCTTGTCAAACAAAAAGTTTGTCCACATTCTTGAATACAACAGGTGGCCAACCGTGTGCTCGGTTCCGCCGACGTAAAGGTCAACCGGAAGCCAATGTTTAAGCAACTCAAAATCGGCCAATTTTTTATCGTTTTGCGGGTCAATATAGCGCATAAAATACCAACTTGACCCCGCGCTGCCCGGCATTGTGCTGGTTTCGCGCTTAGCAGGTTTGCCATCAATGTTCACGTTTACCCACGCCGTGTTTTTAGCAAGCGGACTGCTGCCGTCTTTCGCGGGGCGATAGTCATCAAGCTCAGGCAAAATCAGCGGAAGATCGCTGTCAGGCAAGGCGGCCGTTGACCCGTCTTCAAAATGAACAACGGGGATAGGTTCGCCCCAATAACGCTGACGCGCAAACACCCATTCGCGCAACTTAAAATTGTCTTTCACGCGCGCAACACCAAGGCTTACAAGCTTGTCTGTTATCTCCTTTTTGGCTTGTTTTGGGCTAAGGCCATCAAACTCTGCGCTGTTAATTAATTTAGCTTTTGGGTTGTTTAAATAGTCTTGCTTTTCAAAGGCCTTTTCGGTAACGTCCGCGCCGTCGATAACCTGAATCATAGGGATATTATGCGCCTTGGCGTACTCAAAGTCACGCTGGTCATGCGTAGGCACTGCCATAACCGCGCCCGTGCCGTAACTGGCAAGCACGAAATCGCCGATAAACACTGGCACCTTTCGGCCGTTAGCGGGGTTGATTGCATACACGCCTTCAAGCGGACAACCCGACTTGCCCTTGTTAAGTTCGGTGCGTTCTAAGTCACTCTTTTTAAGGGTATCAGCGATGTATTTTTCAACCTCAGCCCAGTTTTTAATGCGCGGTTTAAGGTCGGTTACAAGTTTGCTTTCAGGCGCAATAACCATAAAAGTTATGCCAAAAATCGTCTCTATGCACGTTGTAAAAATCGAAAATTTTCCGCCGCCGACAAGTTCAAAATCAACCTCAACACCACTTGATTTGCCTATCCAATTTTTTTGCATAGTTTTGGTCGATTCTGGCCAATCAAGCCCGTCAAGACCGTCGATAAGGCGCTGCGCATAGGCAGGCGTGTCAATAACCCATTGCTTCATATTCTTTTTAACAACGGGGAAGCCGCCGCGCTCTGACTTGCCATCGATAATCTCGTCATTAGCAAGCACGCAGCCCAAGCCCTCGCACCAGTTTACGGGCATTTCTTCACACCTAGCAAGCCCGCTTAAATAAAGTTGCTTAAAAATCCACTGCGTCCATTTATAAAACTTGGGGTCGCTGGTTTGAATTTCTTTTGACCAGTCAAACGAAAGGCCGTTATTTTTAAGTTGCCCTTTAAAATACGCGATGTTTTTTTGCGTAAAACCCTCGGGGTGATTGCCCGTGTCAATAGCAAATTGCTCCGCAGGCAAACCAAAACTGTCAAACCCCATAGGGTGCAAAACGTTAAAGCCCTGCATACGCTTCATACGGCTTACAATATCCGTTGCGGTGTAGCCCTCGATGTGGCCAACATGCAGCCCCGCCCCCGATGGATACGGAAACATATCAAGGCAATAAAATTTCGGCTTTGAAAAGTCATAAATATCGGTTTTGAAAGTTTGGTTAATGTCCCAATACTTTTTCCATTTTTCTTCAATTTCTTGGTGATTATACGTGTTCATACGCTCTCCTTAATGCCCAATTATACCACACAATTTCAGGCATTGTAAAGAGATTAACAAAATTTGCTATGGGCGGCAGAGAGGGAGTAAAGTTGAAAGTTTAAAGTCTTAAATGTAAAGTTTAAAGTTGAAAGTTTAAAGTTTAAATGCGGATGGGAAAACAGATGTCATTGCGAGGAGCCTTAGCGACGTGGCAATCTCAGCCAATTTATAATACCCTCGTTTTTTTCTGCGGACTTATTAACCCCTCCGTCTCGACGCGCCTCTACGGCTTGCTCGACCACCCTCCCCCT
>CAVCHC010000029.1:0-10510 GCA_963602035.1 Acutalibacteraceae bacterium
TATAAACGGTTTCGGGGTCCATAAACATCATTCTGCCAAGTTCCATAAAATTGTCATAACGGTTATTGCCATTGTTTAGGCCTTTAAGTTCGATAAGTTTTGGGCGCTTGTATGAATTGTTGTATGGGGCGTGTTCGGGCAAGATAATTTCTTCAAAAAGACCTTGCGCGTCAAAAAAGTAAAGGGGGGCGCCAGAGTTAAAGTTAAAGGATATGTCCATCTTGCCAAGCTCATCTTCTTTATTTGGGTTTTTAACAACGGCGTCGATAAGGTTGTAAGTGTGTAGATGTAAAAACGTTTTAATATTTTCTTTACCGCGCTGATTGTGGCTGGCGGCCTCCGTTTTGTAAAGCTTATTTCCGTTTTTGTCTTTGCCAGCAGCATACGTCGTTTCTTTTGAAACCATATCAAGGCGCGCCAGTTGGATGGGGTAGTTTCCCTCGGGGTCGCAGATATAAAAAAGCGAAAGGTCGCACGCGTCGCTGCCCGCGTAGTCTTGATAAACCGTGCAAAAATACCCGTGGTTTTCGCCAATCGGGTTGCCCTTAACGTCCGCCAGCTCATAAAGTCGTTTTTCAACATTAATCGGCTTGCCGTTTTCGTCAGGTTTAGTGAATTTGTAAACAATGTCTTCGCCGGCCTTGTTTTTTACGGGCGTTTTGTGCGCCATCATAAGTGCGCGGGCATATTTTTCGTCAAAACACAGGCTTGACTGGTTTGCGCGCTCGGTTGAAAATTTCAAAATATGCGGGATTGCCTGCGCGGTTGGTGTAGTGGCGTTAAGGTTTTTATCAAAAAATCTAAACCCGTCAAAAAACAGGTCAACATTTGCATTGCTTTCATCGGTAAGCGCGTTAAAATTTTCAAGAAAGCCCAAAACTTTAAGGCGGCCTGGGACGTCTTCAAAGCCTTTTTCGCGCCCTAAAAAGCGGTCAGTATTGATGTTAATTTGTTGGCCAAAAATGCTGGTAGTGGTTAAAATTGAGCGCGAATTTAATAGCTTGCTTATAATCTCGGTAAGTTTATCGTCATACGTTTGCTCGCCAGATATGACCTTTTTGTCGCTCAAAACCGCGTCGTTAAGCGTATTTAAAAACGGAAGTTGCTGAAACGGCGGCGTAAACATAAGCGCCAATAAAAACCAATTTGTATCTTTGTCAAGGCGGCCATTGTTCATCGCGATTTCAAAAATTTGCTTGCGAAACTTGCGCGAATCCGCATACTTTTGGCGGTCAGCAAAGTTATATTCTGCCTGCGGATTTTCGCTTGAAAGGGTGCACTTGCGCGCCACGTCCTCTTTAAGTTCGTCAAAAAGGCAGTTTGAAAAGTCGGTTAGCGATAAAAACCTGTCTTTATAGTCTTCAAACAAATCCATAAGCGCGTCTTGGGCACGCAGCGTGTTGATGCTTGCGCTATACAAGTTGGCATCATTGATATTTTCAGCATAAAGCTTTGAAACCTCTTTTGAAAAGCCCTTGCAATAATTAAACGTGCTGACGCTTGCCACCTCGCGCGTTGGCACCGCCGCACAAACCGCCTTCACCAGCGCCTGAAACTTAGCGCTTTTATAAAAATCTTTGTTAACAATCGCGTCACTCTTTTTCTTTGTTTTAGCCATATTCACCTCGCGTTTATTATAAGTTATTAAAACTTTTGTGTCAAGGCAAACAAATTAAACGTTTAAGCCTGCCATTTGGTCAAGAGCGGCTTTAACTGCTTTTTCATATGCCTCTTCTGGTGTTTTTGCACCCTGACAAATCAGTCGTTTGCGATTGTCAAAATATTTATCGCTTAATTTTTCTGACCACCCATCAAAACCTGTTATTGTAATGATCGGTATGTTTGCTTGATATGCTATTGCCATTTCTGTAAGTGTACCTGATCCCCCACTTATTGCGATAATCACGTCACAAGATAAAACAAGGGTAAATTCACGTCCACCACCAATTTCTAATCCACAAGGTATTAAAACCGTTGGGGCTGGTCCATAGATTTTTTTTGATTTTCCATATGTTATCCCGACTGTTATGCCACCATTATTTGTTGCTGCTTCGGCTGCTAAGGTTGAAAGGGATCCCATTTCTTTTTCAGCACCGTAAACTAAAATGTCGTCGTTTAGGGCAATAATTTTGCCAAGTTGTTTTGCAAAATCCTCTGTTTCTGTCGAATAGTTGAGGTCGGCATCGGATCCCATGATGCCAATTTGTAATCTTTTTTTCATATTTTTTCTCCTTAAAAAACCCCGTTGTTAGTTTCATTACAAAACATACCAACGGGGTCGTTGCTAAAATATTTTAATATGTTTTGTTAATCATCATAAAAACAATCACAAAACATATTCGTTTGTGATTTATCTTATCTATGATGATGTAACAAAACAAATGAATACACCATAACCTTTCCCCTTTTATATTTGTAAAATATATTTAATTCTACATTCATATAATAATGCATAAAAAACATTTTGTCAAGGCTTATAAAACATGATATTAAAAACGCAAATAAACTCTTGACAATCTTGCAATTTGCGGGCATAATAATAAAAAAGGAGATAGTGTATGTTTAATTCATTTATTTGGTGGCGCAAGTAATTAGGTGTTCGCAACGTGTTTTGTGAATGCCTTTTTATTGTTGGCGTCACAAAACATATAAATGGATTAATTTAATAATAATCTTAAACCCGTTGGTATGTTTTGTAATAAACAAACAACGGGTTTTTTAAAAAGGAGATTATTATGAAAAAAGTTATGCTTACGGGCGTACGCCCAAGTGGAAATTTAACAATAGGCAATTATTTAGGGGCTATAAAAAATTTTGTTGACAAACAAGACTGTTATAAAAGTTATATCTTTATAGCAGATTTACACGCACTTACAAGTCCAAAAGATCCCGTCAAATTAAAAGAGGCGATCTATAACTGTATTGCGATGTATCTTGCATGCGGGGTTGACCCAAACAAGACGATCATTTTTAAACAAAGCGACGTTTATGAGCATGGCGTGATGGGGTTTTTAATGACTTTTCAAACAAAGATGGGCGAACTTAGTCGTATGACCCAATTTAAATATAAATCACAAAACACTGGAAAGGCGGGGGTAGACACGGGCTTATTTGTTTATCCAGCGCTTATGGCTGGCGACATCTTGCTGTATAACACCAGCATTGTGCCCGTTGGAAAAGACCAGCAACAGCATGTAGAGTTAACGCGCAATATTGCTGAAAAAATGAATAAAAAGTATGGCGACGTGTTTGTTATCCCTGACGTTTTTATCGCGCCGGTTGCAAACAAAATTTTAAATTTAACTAACCCGCTTGAAAAGATGAATAAGTCGGATAGTAGTGATAATCGTGGTACGATATTTTTGATGGACGACCCGGATTTGGCGCGCAAAAAAATTATGAGCGCTAAAACTGACAATCTTAACTGTGTGCATTTTGATGAAATTAACCAGCCGGGCGTTTCAAACCTTATAAGTATCCTTGCAAAAATTAAGAATGAGCCAATAAACTCAATCGAAGAAAGGTATCGTGGACGTGGCTATAAAGAGTTTAAAAAAGAGGTGGCGGATGCGGTATGCGACGTGCTTACCGATATCCAATCGCGTTTTAAATATTTTAACAACAAACACCTGCTTGACGAGATAGTTTCGCGCGGTTCTAAAAGAGCGCGCAAGGTAGCCTCAAAGACCCTTAATAAAACAAAGTCGGCATTAGGACTTTAACCCGCCATACAATGTCTACGCGCCTGATAACGGGCGCGAATTTTGTCGAATTAAAAAAATATTTGTTAATTGGTTGGCAAGTCGCGCCAACTATGTTAAATTGTAAGTGTAAAATTAAGCATAACAAGTTGGGTTAATGCAACTGTAAGCGTTAATTTAGGCGGTTTTAATAGCGGGCAGTCGTTTGAAATGATTTTAATTACGACGTTTGTTTGTTTAAAGGTTTTAATCGTGGGCGGCTGTAAAGGAGTAACAAAAAAACAACTTTTGTTTAATCGCTTTAATTGCGGGCGGCTGTAAAATGGCATAAAAAAACCAACTCCTGATACTATCGCAGTTGGCAAACCAAAATTGGCGGTTAGAGTTAATTTATTTGAACTCGTTATGTAATTAATTTAAATTTAGCACAAAAATACAAAGGAGTCAAGCAATTATGCAAGAAATTAAAAATTATTTTTTGGGGTTAGATATAGGCACCAACAGCGTGGGGTACGCCGCAACCGATGAAAACTATCGCCTGCTTTCAAAACGCGGAAAAGATTTGTGGGGTGCGGAACTTTTTGACATGGCCGAAACGGCGCAAGATAGGCGCACAAATCGCGGGGCTCGCAGACTGCGTGGGCGCGAAAAATGGCGTTTATCGCTTTTACAAGATTTGTTTGCAAAAGAAATCGCCAAGGTTGACGACAAGTTTTTTATCCGTTTAAAGGCCAGCGCGCTTTGGGAGGACGACAAAGAGGCGTGTGGTATTTTTTCGCGCAACTCATTGTTTTTTGAAAACAGTTTAACCGATAAAGATTTTTTCAAAAAATATCCAACCATCTATCGTTTAAGGCAACAGTTAACACAAGAGCCCGCAGAGGACGTCAGGTTTTTGTATCTTGCGATTGCTAACATGATGAAGCACAGGGGCAACTTTTTGTTTGACAATTTTTCAACAACCAATGATGGCAACAATCTTGCCACGCTTTTTAAAAACCTTGAAAACACCATCAGTCAAAGGGGCGATGACGAGCTATCTATGCTTGAATTTTCAGTTGAAGAGGAGCAGGAAAAAGCCCTTAACGCGCTTGACGAATTAATCGCTAAAAAACCATTTAAAACGTCGGCCTTAGTTGAAGAATTTAAAAATATTTTCGGCGATATAAACGCAAACCAAAAGGCGTTACTTAGCGCGATTTGCGGCGGTACGGTTAATGCAAAAACTATTTTTTCAACCAAAGATAGTGACCTTAAATTGACGGCCAAACTTGACAGCTTTAACGTTGACGACGCCATGTTTGACACCTTTTTGGTTGAACTTGAAGGCGAAAACGAGGCCGCAAGCGCAATCATCGCGCAGGCAAAAGCTATTTATGACCATATTATTTTTAGGCGTCTTATGGGCGGGCATAACTTTTTTTGCGATGCGTTAGTTGAAAAATTTGAACTTCACAAAACCCAACTTAAAAACTTTAAAGAAGTTATTAAAAAGTATTATAAAGACAAGTATAAAGAGGTCTTTAAAGAGAACAGAAACGGCCTTAATAACTATGCAAAATACATTGATGGCACAAATAAAGACGCATCAAAAGATGATAAAAAGATGGCCAACAAGTGCTCCCGCGCGGACTTTTATAAATATGTAAAAAGCGTTTTAAATCAAAACCCAGAGGCGCAAAACCTGCCCGAGGTCACAAAAATTATTTCAAGCATTGATGAAAACAACTTTTTGCCGAAACTGCGTACCAGCGCCAACAGTGTGATCCCGTATCAGGTCAACAGCGCCGAACTTAAAGCGATTTTAAATAAGTCAAAAGAAAAGTTTGCCTTTTTAAATGAGACGGATAAAAATGGCTTGTCGGTGGCGGATAAAATAATCTCTATTTTTGAATTTAGGATACCATATTTTGTTGGGCCGCTTTCAAAAAATGGCAGCAAAAACGCGTGGATTGAAAGGCGTACGGATGAAAAAATAATGCCGTGGAACATTGAAAAGGTTGTTGACTTTGACAAAAGCGAGCAAGAATTTATCAAGCGAATGCAGAATAACTGCACCTACCTGCGTGGAGAATCGTGCCTGCCTAAAAACTCGCTTCTTTACAGCGAATATATGGTTTTAAACGAGCTTAACAACATACGAATTAACAAATCTTATCCACTTTCACAAGAGCTTAAAGATAAAATAATTGAGATTATGAAAACGGTTGGCACGCCAACGCTTAAAGAAATTAAAAACCTGGTTTATAATTCAAACCTTGTGCAGCGCGAAGACGAAGTTGTTATCACGGGCGTTGATAATAAACTTAATTCTAACTTAAATATTTATAAAAACTTTAATGCAATTTTGGATGGCGAGATTGAAAAGTATCGCGATGAGGTTGAGGATATTATTCTTCATGCGACCTATACCAGTGACAAATCGCGGCTTAGCAAATGGCTTAAAAAGACCTATGGCAAAACGTTTAGCGATGCGCAAATTAAGGCCATAAAGGGGCTTAAAATTGAGGGCTTTGGCAAGTTTTCACGAAAGCTGCTTGATGGCATATTGGGTACCGACCCAAAAACTGGCGACTCAAAAACGATTATTGAGTGGCTAAGGTGCACCAACCTTAACTTTATGGAGATTATCAACGCGTTTGATTTTGGTGACGCGTTTGCAAATCCGTCGGTAGTTGGCGCCATTACGTATGACGACGTTAGTGAACTTTATTGCTCGCCGTCAGTAAAACGCGGGGTTTGGCAGGCGATAAAAATCATTCGTGAGATTGAAAAAATTGTTGGCGGTGCGCCTCGAAAAATATTTGTAGAGGTTACGCGCGCGGACGATGAGGCGAAAAAGGGCAAGGCGCCTGACTCACGAAAAGACAGGATGATTAAGGCCTATAACAGCATCAAAAAGGCGTTTGACGACAGCGTAAATGACCTTAAAGCGCAACTTACGCAAGAAGAAAATCTTAACAGCGACAAGTTGTATCTTTATTACACCCAGCTTGGCAAGTGCGCCTATACGGGGAAAACTATTGACGTTAATATGTTGTTTTCAAACGCGTACGATATTGACCATATCATCCCGCGCTCTAAGATTAAAGACGACAGCCTTGACAATAAGGTGTTGGTTTTTAGAGACGTTAACATAGACAAAACCAACCGCGTTTTAACGCCCGAAATTCAAGCAAATATGAAGGGCTTTTGGCAACTGTTGAATTCGTATAGCCTTATAAGCAATGAAAAACTTGCAAGGCTTTTAAGGACGCGTGAATACAGCGAGGATGAGCAAAAAGAGTTTGCTGCAAGTCAGTTGGTTTCAACTAACCAGTCGGCCAAGGCGGTGATTGAGTTAATTAAGGCTTTTATGCCCGAAACGGCGGTGGTTTATTCGAAGGCCAAACTTGTAACAGAGTTTAGAAACGGCGAGTTTAAGTTTGAAAACGGCGCGGAGCTTAAAGACCTCCCGGGCGGCGCTGAACTTAAAATGGCGCTGATTAAAAACCGCGAGCTTAACAATTTTCATCACGCCAAGGACGCGTATTTAAACATCGTTGTTGGCAACGTGTTTGACGAAAAATATTCAAAAAGGTTTTATTTAAGAAACAGCGGTAAGGTTAGTTATAATGTCTGCAACGCGTTTACTAAGGAAATCGCGGGCGTGTTTAACCAAAACCTGCATCTGCCAATAATCAAAGACGTTATGCTTTCAAACACTCCGCACGTAAGTTTTCTTGCGCGCGAGGAGACGGGAGCCTTTTATAAAGAAACGCGATGGGGAAGCGAAAAACATCAAAAAGACTTTAAAAATATTGATGAAATTCGCGCATATGCTGACCAGTTTAAGCGCGGCGAGTGGGACGCGTCTGCCATTGCGCTTAAAGGCGAAACTGACCCATTAAGCCAAACGATTAAATATGGGTCGTATCACGAAGCGAAATATGCATACTTTTCGGTTGTAGACTATATCAGTAAAAAGAAAAAACAAAGAAAATTTGTTGCCATTCCTTACATTTTTGCAAAAGACATAAAAACCGAGGCCGACTTGATTGAGGTAATCAAAAAGCTTGAAAATGTGGACGATGTAAAGGTTGTAATCCCAAAAGTTAAAATGGGCACGATTATAAAGGTTGGGAGTGGGCGATTTAAAGTTGCTGGAAAATCGGGCGAACAAATGAAATTACATAATTTTAACGAAATTTATCTTGAACCAGAGTTTAATGCGTATTTTAAGTTGTTGTCAAAAACCTTGAAACTTATGGGCGAAAAGAAGCCACTTAGGGTTGAAGGTGAGGCGGTGGTGGTTAACATCAACAGGTTTGGCGAAAAGGCGATGCTTACAAAACCTGAAAACTTAGTGCTGTATAAAGCGCTGGTGGGTCATATGCGAAAGGCGATTTATAAAGAAACAAGCATTAACGGCACTGCCAAATTGTTAAAAGAAAACACTGCAACTTTTGTTGGGCTAACCATTGAAAACCAACTTGTTGCGCTGCAAGGCATTTTAAATATTTTAACGGGCAAAAGTGGTGGTGATATTAGTTTGGTTGGCGGTTCACGACGGTCAGGAGAACTTAATATTCCATTAAATATAAGCAACAAAAAACCGTTAAGCCTGGTGTTTGAGTCGCCAACGGGATATTTTGTTAAGGAAGTTAGCCTTAATGGGGTTTAGAACGGTGGTGGTTAACTCGCGCTGCAAACTTGAATTTAAAATGAACTATCTTGTTTTGCGAGGCGATGAGACCAAGCGAATTTTTCTTGACGAGATTTCAACGCTTATCATTCACTCAACGGCGGTGGCGGTAACAACGGCGCTTATGGCAGAGCTTATTAAGCGCAACATAAAAATCGTGTTTTGTGATGAAAAACATAACCCGCTTGCCGAGGTGTTGCCGTATTTTGGCAGTTTTAATAACTCGCTTAAACTGCGGCAGCAACTGGGCTGGAAAAAGCAAACAAAACAGGCGGTTTGGGCTGAAATTATTGCAGCAAAAATTACAAATCAAGCCAAGGTCTTGTTATGGCTTGGTAAAGAGGATGCTGCGCGAAAACTGCTTGGCTATCTAACGCAAATTGAACTTGATGACATAACCAACCGCGAGGGGCACGCCGCGAAGGTGTATTTTGCAAATTTATTTGATGAAAAGTGGTCGCGTAATTGTGGCGATTTTTACAGTAAGGCGCTTAATTATGGCTATTCAATTTTGCTTTCGGCTTTTAACCGCGAGATTGTTAAAAATGGGATGCTTACTCAGCTTGGCATTTGGCACGAAAACCAGTTTAACGATTTTAATTTTGGGTGTGACTTAATGGAGTCATTTAGGCCGCTTGTAGACAAACTTGTTTTAGGGCTTGAAAAAGACGACCCAAATTTTAAATCAAAAATAATCGCCATTGCCGAGCAAAAGGTTAAAATTGACGGAAAAGATATGTTTTTTGAGAATGCGATTGAGGTGTATGTGCGCAGCGTTATTGCGGCACTAAATGCGGATGACACTGGCAAGATTTTAAATTATGAGTTATAGATTTATGAGGATGATTGTGTTTTTTGATGTGCCCGTTTTAACCGACGCGCAAAAGCGGAGTTATCGCCTGTTTCACAAATTTCTTATCAAAACGGGGTTTACGATGATGCAAAACTCGGTGTACTCAAAAATACTTTTAAATGCCAACAACATCCCGTCATTGCGCGCGCTGATTGAAGAGAATGCGCCGCGGGCGGGCAGCGTGTGCCTGATGACGATAACCGAGAAGCAGTTCGCGGGGATAGAGTATCTTGTTGGCGCGAAAAAGAGCGATGTTATTGACAGCGACAAGCGGGTAATCGAGTTGTGAAATTTAAAAATCGTACGCTGTAAATGATGATGTTGGCGAAAACGGTTGGATGTAAGTTTGTGACGAGTTGGCGCTTTGAGGGTCTAGCAATAATGCTATTGATAGGAATAGTTATAAAAATTTCCATCAATATTTGTTGTCGAGTTGTGAAGGCTTGCGTTTGTTTGCTAGATTTATTTGGCGCGTGTTGTAAAGGCTTGTGTTTATTGCCAAACAGTAAAATTGGTGTTGCGTGGGGGTGAAAGTGCTGTGAAATTGGGGTATTATGGTTTTGAAACGGCGATTGAGTTTGGCGAAGAAAATTTTTATTCGCTGGTTTTCGAGGACGCCAACTACTTTTATGAGATTGTAAGCGCGATTAACCGTCAGGCCGACGATGGTGTGGGCGAGTTCGTGCTGTCTCAAAACAATAAAGAAATGAAGTTTGAAAGCGCGGTGGCGGTTATTTCAAGCGTTTTAGATTTGGGGCTAAACACTAAAAAGGTGCAGGGGTTAGTGCTTAAAAAGTTGGCCGCCTTGGCGCAAGATGATGAATATTTTAATGCGTTTAGCGATGTGGCCGAGCGCAATAAAAAGTATGTTGAAAAACTGGCCGAAAATATTGATTTGCCTTTAAGGGTCGAGCGCGTTGAGCCCGATGACGTGTTAAAAGCCGCAAGAATTGTGCTTGAAGAAAGCAATAATTTGTGTGAGCAACTTCAAAACTATATTGAGTGTTTGCTTGAACTTACGAAGGTGAAACTGCTAATTTTGGTCAACTTTAAGCACCTAATTAGCGGCGCGCAAACCGAGTTTGAAAAGTTTATCGCGTACGCGGGGCTTAAAGTGCTGTTTATTGACAATTTTGAAACCGCCGGCTTTTCACGCACCACGCGCATTATCGACGCCGACAAGTGCGAGATAATTAAAGGGGCATAGGCTGATGATAGTAATCGTAGGACTGTATAAACTGTCAACCTTTCACGCCCCACGCACATATTGGG
>CAVCHC010000030.1:0-10384 GCA_963602035.1 Acutalibacteraceae bacterium
TCTATGTATTTAAAATTAAACATATCTGGGGCATTTTCTTTTAATACTTCTAAAATCTGGCCATATTCATCATTTACAACAAACTTCTCGGTTATCTCACTAGCAAATTTTTTAGGGTTATCGACCATCATAGATATTATCATAAGTTCATAATCTTTTGAGCAATACAATACCCTATCAAAGTCTATAATATACACCTTTCCATTATCATACAAAAAGTTATCAAAATGCCCATCGTTATGAACAAGGCAAGGCTTATTTTCTTCAAAAATTTTATTAAGTTTTGTGTTTTTAAAATCTTCTAAAGAAGATGTGTCAAAACCTTTATTTTTAAGTATATTTATATTAAGGTCAAAACTTTTTTGCCACTTCGCCACCCAATCCTTTTGAATAAATTTTTCACCCAAAAAGTCGCCTTTTTGTTTATGAAAAGCATTCAAAATGTTTGCAATCTGTATAACAGCATCTTTTCTTTCTTGCTTACTTAAAGTATGCCATACAGAATATAGGCTCTTTCCATTTAACTTTTTGATAATAAGATAATCTTTGCCATAAATTGTGCCACTTGACACATACTCAGGCATAGCATCAATCTTAACATTTTTATAAAAAGCAATTTCTTTTTGCAGTTTCTCAGGCTTAGTAAAAGTATTGATAACTTTTACAATTAGCTCATCATTAACAACATACACAATGTTAGTAAAACCCGAATCGGCCTTCTTAATACTTTCGCATTTAATGTTATTTTCTTTACAGATATCTATTATCAAGTTGCGTGCTTCTTCATTTAAAATATTTTTCACAAAACCACCTAAATTCATTTGTTGCGTTCTGTCTCTTCATTTAAAAGTTAAAGTTAACTGGTTTAAGACTATACTAACGAATACGATAAAATTTTTGTTTAATTATCACTATTTATTGTCTTTTATTGTTTTGATGCCGAGTTCGCGGAGGGTTTTTTCGTCGATTTCGGTTGGGCTGTTCATCAAAAGGTCTTTGCCTGTTTTGGTGAATGGGAACGCGATAACGTCACGAATGCAATCGGTGTCCATAATTGGCATAAGCATCCTGTCAAACCCGAAGGCCGCGCCCGCATGTGGTGGAGCGCCAAACTGAAAGGCGTTATAAAGCGCGCCGAATTTAAGTTTAACGGTCTCTTCGTCATACCCCGCCATCTCAAAGGCCTTAACCATAACCTTAGGGTCGTGATTTCTTACGGCGCCCGAAAGCATCTCATAACCGTTGCAAACGCAGTCATACTGATACGCAACAACGTCGTCAGGGTTTTGGTTAACAAGCGCGTCCATACCGCCCTGTGGCATAGAAAATGGGTTGTGCGCAAATTCAAGCGCGCCCGTTTCTTCGTTTCTTTCAAAGAACGGAAAGTCAACAATCCAACAAAACTCAACGCGGTTTTTATCGATAAGGTTAAGCCTTTCGCCAAGCTCGTTTCTTAACGCGCCGATAAGTTTAACCGCGCGCGGCTCCGTGTCCGCCACAATAAACACGCCGTCGCCATTTTTAGGGTTTAAGCGCGCTGTCATCTTGGCAATTTCGTCTTCACTTAAAAACTTTAAAGCCGACCCGCTAAGCGCTCCGTCAGCAAACTTAAACCACGTAAGCCCCTTGCCTTCAAGGTCAAGGACAAACTTAGTCATCTCGTCAAAAAACTTGCGGCTTTGCCCCTCGCATGGCGCAACAATGGCCTTAATCGTTTTGCCCTGATAAACGCTGAAATTGGTGTTTTCAAAAATGTCCGTAAGCGTTGTAACGGTAAGCGGGTTTCTTAAATCTGGCTTATCGCTTGCGTACTTTTCGCGCGCCTCTTTCCACGTCAGCCTAACAAATGGCGCCTTGCACACCTTCATATCCGTAAAGTTGCCATATATGCCCGTGGCCAACTCTTCCGCCACCGCAAACACGTCTTCTTGGGTTGCAAAACTCATTTCAAAGTCAATTTGATAAAATTCGCCCGGCGTCCTGTCTGCACGTGCGGCCTCGTTTCTAAAACATGGCGCGATTTGAAAGTATTTATCAAAGCCAGACACCATCAAAAGCTGTTTAAACTGCTGAGGCGCCTGTGGAAGCGCAAAAAACTTGCCCGGCGCGTTAATGGTAGGCACGATATAGTCTCGCGCGCCCTCTGGCGAAGACGACGTTAAAATCGGCGTTTGAACCTCAACAAAGCCAAGGTCGTTCATCTTGTTTCTAACAAAGTTAAGAATCTTTGAGCGCTTAACAATGATATCATGCATATGTGGGTTTCTTAGGTTAAGATAGCGGTATTTAAGCCTTGCGTCCTCGGGCGCTGTAACGTCGGCTATCTCAAAAGGCAGCGCCTGGGTACACTCGCCAAGCACCTTAATTTCGCTTACAACCACCTCAATATCGCCCGTTGGCATATGTGGGTTTTTGCTTGACCTTTCAATAACCGTGCCACTTACCGAGATAACCGTTTCTTTGCCAATGCCCGCAAGCTTTTCTTCGTCAACCGTCAATTGCGTTAAGCCGTAGTGGTCACGAAGCGTTACAAAGGTTATGCCCCCAAGTTTTCGTATTGAATTAACCCAACCCGCAAGGCGCACCTGTTTTCCAACGTCCGTTATTCTAAGCTCGCCGCAGTTGGTGTTTCGATAAATATTTTCTTTCATAAGTTCTCCTTAAACAAAAAAGACAACCAGCCCGATTTGTTACATTAATTTTAAACAAATACAAGTTGATTGTCAATATTTTTAGAAATTCCGCATTAATTTACCGCAGATATTACGTTTTTTCAGGAATATCAATTTACCCGCGGTTATTACGTTTTTTAAGCAATTTAATTAAATTTTTGTTTCCGCGTTTTTATTTTTAAAAATATGAATTTTTATTACGCGCTTTTAATTATGCATAGAAATTGCCTTTTTGATACTCTTTGTGGGTTGAATACCCAACATAGGTCTGCCACGTGTTAGTGTTCCACTTAGCATAAAGCGTAATATTCCCCGTTACCTTTTGGTTGGTGTATTGCGTTGTAAGGCCGCTGTCAACAAACCACCCCGCGAAGGTATAGTCGGTAAGCGTCCAAAGGTATTTAACCTTTTTCCAATCATAATCGCCGCCCGACCCCGTGCGCGCACGTGAAGGCGTAGGGATATTTGAAATGCTTTCGCCCTCGTCAACCCACATCTCGTCTACTGACGACCCGCCGTTAGTTACAAACGTAACTTTGTATGCGTGCGTGGTTTTTACAAGCACCCACTTAGCATAAAGATACGCGCCGCCGCGAGACATAGTGGTTTCATTAAATCGTGTTGACTCTTCAAAATTGTCGCTAAGGTACCACCCGCCAAACTCATAAAGATATTTTATGCGATTAGCGCTGTCAACAACTATGCGGCTATTTAGGCTTGGCAGTGTTATCTGCGCGCCGATTTCGGCCGTGATTGAGTCAATATTTTCGCCGCCCTGAGAGTCAAACGTGATGGTATAGGTTTTAACGCTGTCAACTGAAAAACTGTTGCTGTTTCGGTTAACCATCTCAACGCCCTCGCCAAACGCGTAGTTATTCATATAGTTTTGTTCGCTTGTTATATCAACCGCCGCGCCAACGTTGTTAAGCGTCATATTGTCAGTTGAAATGTCTATCGTGCAAACGCTTGCAAGAGGCATATGAACGTTGAATGTAAGCTTTGCAAGATACTCACCTATCGCGCCGTCTCTGCCGATTGTAAAGTTAAGTTCGGCGTTGCCAAGTTGGCTGTTGTTAGCAATTTCAGCAAGGTTGATGATAATAGTTTGAACGTCGCCATTGCTTGAAAAGCCCTTTAAGATGTTGCCAAGGTTAATAGGCTCGGTGCGGTTTTGCGCCTTTTTCATAGCGGCATTGATTTCTTTCATAATGCTTGACGAAAAGCCAAAGCCGTATTCAAGAAGATAGTATGTAAAGTTACCCAAAAACTCGCTCGTGTGAACCATTACGCACTTTTGATAGTCATAGTAGCTTAAATACCTGCTTATCTTTTCACTGCGATAGATATACACCATCCCGTTTTCAATATATATTGAAAGATTTCGGTTTTTAGGCAGCTGCACAACGCTGTCTGGCGCCTCATAGCTGTCATAATTGACGCCGGTGATAACTGGGATGTCTTTAATATCAATGATTATCGTTGGCTTGCCATCAATCATTTTAACCTTGATATAAACGTTCACGTCCATATTGATGTCAATACCAATGATATTTGCGTTGATTTTAAGCGTGCTGGTTATGTTAAAGTCTGTAAGATTAGAGGTATTGATAAACGCCTTTAATAACTGCGCACTGCCCGATATGTCAATAAAGTTAGCGTCCGTCGTGTCAACAAACCTGCCCTTCTCGCTTTCTTGCGGAGTTATCCCGCGATACTCATTAAGCCTTATTTGAATGTTTGAATATTCATTTTCGGCCGCGTTCGTGCAAAGGTTAATGATATTAAGCGTGCTTAAAACGCCGTTATTTGTTGTTATCTCAAACGAGATGTCAGCGTGATTGCCCGTCATCTCGCCGTTTAAGGTAACTTTAAGCCTGTCGCCCTTAAACTCAAACGAGCGGATGTAACTTAGATAATTAAGTGGGTTGCCACTCATAGTTGGCATAATGCCCGCAATCGTGCTTGAATCAACCCTGTCGCCCGTAAAGTCTTTTAAGAACGAAATGCTGTCAGGGTCAATGCCCACCAGGTCACACGCAATAACCAAAATCTCAAACAAATTGTTTTGCGCAATCTTAACTTTAAGGCCGCCAATGTTAGCATAAAGGAAGTCATTAAGATATGCCGCCGTAACTGTAAGGTTGGTGTTTCCGCTTACGATAGCAGAGCCGTTAGCCATAAATTTGGTAACATTTTCAAGAATTAAACGGATGTCAACATTCAAATAATCGCTGCCGTTTCGCCTTACCTGCGCGGCGCCCGAAAGGTCATATTTTTTAGCGTTAACCGTTGCCATAACCGCGTCGATAAAGTTTGTTACCTGCGTGTGAGGCATAAACGCGCCAAAATCAATCGCGTCAAAGTTAAAGTCGTCAAAGTTTGAAACGGCCAAGTTTACATCAAGCCCGCTGGCGTTAAACCTTGCGCCCGTGAACGTCTTGCCATAGTCAGCGCTAAGAGCCCCGCCACCAACAAGGTTAATTTTAAGCGCGCCACTGTTAAAGTCAACGCTTGCAATATCTTTAAGCGAAATATCGGTCAGCTTGAATTGCTTTTTGAAAATCTCGTCGCTTAAATTCAAGCCAAACGTGTCATTAACCCATGCGATAAGCGCTGGCATTTCGGCCTTGCTTACTTTAACGCGAGTGCCAAGAATATCAAGATAAACCGTCTCGCCTACCAGATAAATCTCAACGCCCAAGCCCTTAAACGTGGTTTTAAAGAAGCCCTTTATCTCACCGTCAAACTTCGCGCCATACTCGGCCGAAATCAGGTTGGTTTCGCCGCCAAAATCAAAGTTTACGTCAACGCGACCGCTTACGCTTTTATTTTTAAACGAATTAATGGCCGCCTCGGCAATCTCTTTAACGTTTTTAAGCTCAATAACGCGCAAGTTGTTCATATCGCACGCGCCATCAAAGCGGCTAAGCGTAACGTCTGCGTTAAATTCAATGCCATTTACGCTGCCCGCGCACGTAAGGTTGTTTATCCTCTCGCCCGAAAGGTCCATAGCAACGTCAAAGCCGTTAAAGTTCACGCTTAACAAACTGCTTGTTAAGGTTAATTTAAGCTGACTTAAAATCTCTTTAATATTGATTTTTGAAATGATTTCATTTAAATCAAGCGCTTTAAGTTTGTTTAAAACCTCACGTTTGTCAAAGTTAAGCGCGCCGTCAAGTTTGTTTATTTCATCGCCCGCGACTTCGGCTAAATCAAGCTTAAAGCAAACGTCAAACATATTGACATAAAGCGTTTTGCCCGCAACAAAGCCATAAACACTTACGCCCTTAATCTCGGTAGCAAATGAAACAAACACCTCGTCGCGCACCACTACCCTAACGCCAACCGCGATAGTTTCGCCCATCAATGACGTCGTCACGCGCGCGTCAATGCAATTGGTGTCAAGGCTTGCTTTCACCTTGCTAACCAAACTTAAAATATTTTCTATGGTTGGTTTAAGATTATCGCTTTCAAGGGCGCCAACTAATGCGTCGGCCAACTCGTTGCTGTCACCAAGGCTTACAAACTTGCTTTCGTCAACGCTAATCTCATCGCCATAATTAATGCTGAGTGCTTGATTGATTTTTTCGCTTTCAACGCTTATTTTTGTAACAAGCGTCCCATCCGTTTCAATCGTAAGCGTGCCAAGCGAGCAAGTTATTTTAAACGCGTCGCCCGTGCGCGAAATATGCGCGTTTTCAAGTTCGCTTACAATATCAGGAAGCACATTAAACGCCTTTCTTAATACGTCTGCAAGGTTAACATTCTGCGCGCTTTGTTTTATGGCCTCAATGTCAAACTTTTTGCCCGTCTCGCTTTCAATAAGCGCCATCACGCTAACATAAACGCGTTTTAGGTTCTCTTTTGAAAGCATATTAAACTTAACGCAGGCATACTCGCTTTCAATATAAATAGTTTCGCCGATAACCACAACCGCAACGGTCTGGCCATCAATGTTAATATTAACGCGCGCTTTAATGCCGTTTTCAATGTCAAGGTTAAGCGCAAAGCCAAGCCCATTAAACTCACCACTTACGCCAAACTTGGTTTGTTTTGATGTGTTGATGATAATCTGGGTTAGCGCCAGCGCATTGTCTACCTCGCCGCCTTCAATTTTCGCGTTAACAAGGTCTATAATTCGGTTAATAAACCCGCGCGTAAGTCCGGTTTCAACGATTTCGTTGTTGACCATCTCAATGCCCGCGTCAGTTTCGCTTAATCTCACATTCGCGCTGAATTTAACGCTGTCAAACTCGCCCAAGATAGCAATATTGCTAAGCGTGTTTTGGGTTAAGTCTACCCGCGCGCTTACCCCAAACCCAACAAACGTCAACGCGTCTTCATTAAGGCTAAGGCTAAATTTTTCAAGGTATTTGCTTATGTCAAAATCGCGAATAAACGCGGCGATATCAAACGCCTTTATTTTTTCTTCGATTTCGCTTGCGTCAATGTTTTTAATGTCGTCAAGTCGGTCAAGTTCGTCACTTAAAACGTCACGAAGATTAACTTTTAAGCAAACGTCAAGCGCATTGATATAAACGGCGCCATCTTTAACATAGCCCCAAATTCGCTCGCCCTTAAACTCGGTTTCAAACGCAACCGAAAGCGCGTCGCCTTTAATAACGGTAATGTTTACGCCAAGTGTGTAGCCGCCAAACTCTACTCGCGCCTCAATGTCCGCGCGGTTAAGCCCCGTGCTAGCCGCCACCGTTTTAATGGCGTTTAAGATATTTTGATAATTATTTTTAAAATTTTTGTCTTTTAAAATGTTAACGATAGGCGCTTTAAACCCGTTAATGTCGCCAACATATTCAAAATCGGCTTCATTAATGTCAACGCCTTTGCCATACGCCAAATTAAGCGTAAAGTCAAACTCGCCCTCAATAACGCGCACGCTTGAAATCTTTTCATTTTCAACCGTTAAGATAAGGTTAAACAAATTGGTGTTGATTTCAAACCCCGTATTAGTTTTTGTTATCGCGCTAATCTTAAACGCGCCTAAGAACTTAATTATCGCGTTAAAGTCAAACTCGCCCGCAAGCGCTTTCAAATCTTCAAAACTTTGCGGAATGCTTGCTTTATCAAAGCCCGTTTCGCTTTCAACCAGCCCCAAAACCGCGGCCATAATCTCTTTAACGCTTTCGCCCGTAAAGTTGTCAAACGAAAGGTTTGCGTATTCGCTCGAAATGTACGTGCGCTTTTCGGTTTCGGTTAAAATAAGATTTTTGCCCGCAAAGCTTAAATCTGCGCGCATTTTAAGTCCGCCCGCGCGGTCAAGATTAAGTTTAGCGCTTACGCCGCCAAAATCAAACGTCGCCTCAACTTGCTTTTCTTTAACCGAGTTAATCAAGGCCTCAACGATGCCAAACGTCTCGCTTACGTCAAGGTACTCGCCCGCTGGCGCACTAACCGCGTAACCAGCGTTGATTTTATCAAAAACAAGCCCCAAATTGATGGTAGCGCCGCCCGCCATAAAGTCGTCAAGCGCAACGCTTTTGATGTTATAATTTTCGTCGATTAAAACCTTAGCCGCCGTGGCCTCGTCAATCTTATAGGTCAGTTTAAAGCCGCCCTCAACCTCTTCTTCTGTAAGGTTTTCTTGAACAATCGCCATCAACGCCATTGGGTCAAGGCTGTCGGCTATCCCGTCGCTAAGCCCCATATTTACGCCCGCAAGCGACAAAATCACCTTAACGCCGTCAACAAGTTTGTCAGTTTTTATCTGCACTTGCGCGCCCGCCACGCTTGCGAAAATCACGCCGCCCTTATAGGCAAACTCAAACGGAAACTCATTTCCGTTAACCCAAACGTCACCTTTAATAGACGCGTCCGCGCCCGAAAACTCAGGATAAATCACCGCGCCAATCTCGGCCGATATAGCAACGCTCTGCTCGTCCGTCTGCGCGCTTAGGTTAAGCGTCAGGTTGGCGTCCGTCATCGACATAAGATTAGTCACCATCTGGCCTAAAACGCTATCACTGCCCGCATCGTCAGTGTTGTTTACGCTGCCCGCGTAGTTAGTTGGCGACTTGGCTGGTGGCGTGATTTTAACCATAACAAAGCCGACCACCGCCGCCACCAAAATATACGTGCAAAGATAGCAGAAAAAGTGCTTCCAGTTAACCTTTTTCTTGCTTCTTTTAGCCTTTTTGTTGCCTTTTTTATCGCTATCAGCCGTATCGCTTTCTGTGCCCTTACCCGCGGTTTTAGCGTCCGTGCCTACGTCTTCGCCAGCCGCATTGCCACTTACATTGCTACCCACTTTATTGTCAGCACTTGTACCTGCGGCGCCTGCTGAATTTTCAGCCGTATCGCTATCTGCGCCCTTGCCCGCGGTTTTATCGGCCACGCAACTTCCAGCGTTCACTGCGCATTTTTTGTTTCTCGTCTTTTTCGCCTCAGCCTTCGCCTTTTTCGCGTCAACCGCTGCGTCGCCCGTTACGTCAGCTGATACGCCTGACGCCTTTTCGGCCGCCTTGCAACTATCCGCCGCGCCAAGGTTTTTGCGATTTCGCGCCCCTCGGTACGCGTTCGGCTGCTCGTCAAAATCGGTGTCGTATTCGCCCACCGTTTGCGCCCCGCACGTTATTGATTTTTCATTTTCTTGATTTTTAATTTCTTTCATTATTTCCTATTGCCCCTATCTTGGGATAACAAAATTGTCATCATAACTGAATGTATCGGTCATATCGCCGGTGGTTGTCACCCTGCCCAAAAGCTTGATAGCAACCTTGTAAGTCTCGCGGCAGTGCATTGAATAAATCGTCCAGTCATCGCCGATTTCAAAGTCAAACGAAATCTTTTCAAACGATGGATACTCACTGCTGCCCGACGTCTTTTTTACCTTATACATATAGTTTTTGGCCGCCAGCACGGGGTCAAGCTCAATGGTAAACGAATGGTGACCATTAACCATCCCGTTATATTTTTGGCTTTTAACCGTTTTGCTTGAAACGATATAGTTAATGAATTGGTCAGCCTTAACGCCCATCTCGCTGTTAAATGCGTCAAGCGTTTTGGTTTGCGCCGCCGCGCCCGAATAGTTCGCCGAAAGGCCAGACACGCTGCCCTCGTACGTCGTAACATTCTCTGCGCCCTTAACCCAATAATATTTGGTTGCAAGCTTAACCACGCCGCTGCTTATCTCTTCGCCGAAATACTCGCCCGCAACGTAAGCCTTGTCACTTACCAGCTTTTGACTTACGCCCGCCGCCGTAACCGTGCCCATTGTTGACCTGTGAACGTAATCACGCGTTGACAATTTGTATTCAGCCATAATAAAGTTGTCCGTCGCGCTAAGAGACGCCACGCTTTTGCCATTACAACGCGAAACAACGGCGCTTACGTCATCCCTTATCGCCGCCTCAGTTGGCAACAAGTCCGCCGTTACGCCGCCCATAAAATTTTTTATATAATAGTTGCCCGCAAACAAGCCCGTAAGTGCGCCCAAAACAACTATAACAATCATATTTATCAAAAATCTTTTATTAGTTTTTGTCATTTCAAATCCTTACCCTTGCGCCGAAGACCTTCACTGGCACCTAACACCGCCGCCAGTTACATCTGCGTCTCTATACCAGCGTCCGCGCCAGCATAAATATTCAGGCCGCCGCAATTGACTTATTAATTGACTTTAATAGCCCCAGCCGTGACCTCATACGCAAGTTTTGTTATTAATTAATAACAATATCATTTTACCCTATCCTATGATG
>CAVCHC010000031.1:0-1725 GCA_963602035.1 Acutalibacteraceae bacterium
ACTATATTTTAGCCCTAATAAATAGTTTAAACTATGTGACAAAATTTTGAATATTATTTTATAATTTTGAACAAGTTGCATATTATAAAAAGCGAATCAAGCAGCCGCATTAAAAAAGTAAATGTTAAAACAAGTTTAACATCTTTGTTATCGCACTAATAAAGGCGATGATTTGCACTTTTAATTTAAATAACTATCAGCTCGAAGAAAAACAAACTCCTTTATCCCTCTCCCAACTTAACTTTTGAAAATAGAAATTATATGATGTTAAATTTGACTTACGCACGCGCGCTGTGCTACACTAAGGCCAACAAATACAAAGGCAAAAGCATAAAATTCGATCGCCCCGCAAAGTCTTATGTGGTGTTTGATTAGCGGCACTTGTTCTATGTCGCGGCCTTTTGATAGTGCCTATTGCTCTATGCGACGGCTTTTGTTAGTGCCTATTGCTCTATGCGGCGGTCATATGGTAGCGCCTATTCGGCGGGTTGGCACTCCTCATCAGGCTTTCGGTGGGTTGTTGTCCATCAGCCGAAGTTTGGCGTACCGTTGGCGTAACAATCGTTTGTAAGTGCGGCAATCGCGACGGCAGGAAGCGTGCTACATCGCAGCCAATTGGTGGCGAATATGGTGTATTTGTGCGGATATTAAAAAACTACGGGAGAAAAAATATGCAAGGAAAATTTAAGGTTATCACGTTATGTGGAAGCACGAAATTTAAAGACGACTTTCTTCACGAGCAAAAACGACTGACGCTTGCGGGCAACATCGTTATCTCGGTGGGGCTTTTTGGGCACAGCGGCGACAATGAGGTTTGGGAGCAGATGGACGAAGGCTCCCTAACCAAAACCAAGGCAATGCTTGACGATATGCACAAGCGCAAGATTGATATGGCCGACGAAATTTTTGTTATAAACAAGGGTGGATACGTTGGCGAAAGCACGAAAAGCGAGATTGAATATGCCATCGCACACCACAAAAAGGTCGAATTTATGGAGCCGTTTACCTGCCAAAGCTGCGGCATGCCACTAACCAAAATCGAAGACGTTGCCCACACGGCGGACGGTCATCTTGACTTTGATTACTGCAAATATTGCTTAGACCACGGGGAATTTATTGACAACGTTTCAATGGACGAATACATCGAAATGTGCAGCCAATTTGGTGCCCAAGCCGGCATGACCAACGACGAGATGCGCGCATTCTGCACAAAATTATTCCCAACCCTAAAACGCTGGAAACAAAAATAGCACTTGTCGGTTTTCTAATTTTAACTTCACATCAAAAATAAACCAATTTTATACACACTAATCAAATTAGCAAATTTTAATTTTACATCATTATCTAAAACATCAAATTTTTATCTATAAGCATTAAACCAAATAACAATTTGTAACCATGAATCACAAGCACTAGCATCGTTAGTGCTTTTTTATAACAAAAAAACACCACAAGATTTTGTGGTGCCACATCATTTCAAAACACAACATGTTGTGTTATTGGCTCCCCCTGTTGGACTCGAACCAACGACCTATCGATTAACAGTCGAGCGCTCTACCGGCTGAGCTAAGGAGGATTACATATCGTCACTCACGCGCAAAACACACGTAAGATATATGCATTATAACGTATTTTTTTAGATTTTGCAACAGTTTTTGCAAAAAAGTTTAAATTTTTCTCAATCTTTATAAACATGGCTAGAAACGCAGCGCGCCCGTTTAATAA
>CAVCHC010000031.1:1735-10235 GCA_963602035.1 Acutalibacteraceae bacterium
TATAAATTAGCAAAAACTTTTCTTAGAATTAGCCTTTATAAAGTAGCACAACACTTTCGTTAAAATAACCTTTATAAATTAGCAAAAACTTTCGTTAAAATAACCTTTATAAATTAGCAAAAACTTTCGTTAAAATAAGCCTTCACAAAATAACGACCTCTTCCGTTAAGTTTGTCTTTATTAAATTAGTCCAATATTCCATTATTGCTAATTTTTTATAGATACTCAACCAGCCCCGTTAGGTTAACTTCCGTTTTGTCAAAAAAGTATTTGATAAGGATTTTAAGCGCGCTGACCACGTTATCAAGGCTTGAAAACCTAAGCCGCGAAAGGTCGTCAAAATCAGTCGCGTCGATATTTTTTAAAACGGCCACCTCGCCCGCCGTTATCGGGATACTTTCGCCATCCGCGCACAACGAGCACACCCTTCCGCCTAACGCAAAACTAAATCTTTCTTTCATCGGCGCCGCGTCTTTACACCTCACGCACCTTTGCAGTTCAAGCCCGAACCCCGCGTTTTTTAAGGCCTCAACAAGAAATTTTATAACCACCGCCAATGGCTGCGCCTGCGTGTACGTCAACATTTTAAGCGCCTTTAACATTAACAAAAACAGCTGCGGATTTTTTTCACCCTGGCGCGCCAAAACGCTTACAACTTCAAGTACACCCGACCCCGCAACAAATTTATCAAAATCAGCCGAAAGATCATAAAAATTTTCAATCTGCGTGCAATTTGTTACCGTGTAGCCATACTTTTCAACAAACACATACTCGCCAAAACAGAACGGCTGCGCAGCAAACGCCAACTTTGCCTTTGGTTTCGCCACGCCCTGAATTTTTGCATACATCAACCCGTGGTCAAGCGAAAAAAGAGTAAGCGCGCGCCCACTCTCTTTATATTCGGTCGATTTTATAACAATTGCCTGCGTCTTTATTTCTGCCATACGTTCCTTCTTTCATTAGTATTAACGCGCCAACCGCGCACTTTCACACAAAATGCAATCTAACGGGATCTCACTCCACAAAACATCAATTTTGTAATATCTTATTATTTTAAGTTTACGATTTTTCAGCATACCTAATTTTACTGCATTTTTATAAATTGCAAAAATTTGCCATTTTTTTCATAAAATAATAGCAATTTTGCAGTTTTTGTACGTATATTTATCAATATTTAGCCATATTTGACCCAATTTCTGCAAATACCCAACAAAAACTTATAAAAACAGCAAAAATTTAGACTATCTATATCTTTTTGTTACCTCTTCATCTACGTCAACGCCCATTTCATTAAGCATATCTTTTGCTGAAAAGTTTACGCCTACCAAATTTATCGGGCTTATTCCCTGTTTTTTAAGCTCTTTTGGGGGCAGTTTTAACAAATCCCACGCCGTATTCCTCAACGCCATAAGTTTTTCTTCTTTGCTAAGATTTTTTGTTTTATCCATTTCTCTTCCCCCTTACACATTAAGTTTTGCCGCAAATTAAGGTTAGTATGCCAAAAATTATGCCAAATTAGCGCCAATTTTTGTCGTTTTTGCGTTTTTTGTTGCGTCAGCGCCTACAAAGTATCAATATCATAGCCCAAATCTGCAAGAACGCTTGAATTAGACTGCCAACCCTCACGAATTTTGACGAATAATTCAAGATAAACCGTTTTCCCTACCAGTCTTTCGACGTCTTGCCTTGCGCTTGTGCCGATCTTTTTTATCATCTCACCATTTTTGCCAACAATGATTGTTTTGTGTCGGTCATTTTCGCAAATTATATCGGCCGCTATTTTTACCTTTTTTTCGTCCTCTTTAAAGTCCATAATTTCTACGGCACAAAAATGCGGAATTTCTTGCTGAACAAACAACAAAACTTTCTCGCGAATTATTTCGGCCGTCATAAATCTTACCGACTTATCGGTGTAATCATAAACGTCAAACAATGGCTCACCCTCAGGCAAAACTGCGCTGATTTTATCTAACACGTCTTGAAGATTTTTCTTTTTTAGCGCCGAAACTGAGATAAATTCTTTAACAAACGTGTATTCATTAAGGCGCGCCAAGGTTGGATAAAGCGCCTCAAAACTTGCCAAATCTATCTTATTGATAATAACAAAAACGGGCACAGTGGCCGACTTGTACCTTTCAATAATTTTGAAATCGGCCTGATTAATTCGCCCGGCGTCAAGCACAATCGCAATCGCGTCTACGCCCTCTTGCGCCGCGCCGATCGATTTTTGCATAAACTGCGCAAGCTTAGACTTGGCGTTGTATTCCCCGGGGGTGTCAACAAAAATCATTTGAAATTCAGGGTTATTCACAATACCCAAAATCTTATTACGCGTTGTTTGAGGTTTGGGGCTGGTGATGGCCACCTTTTCGCCAACCAGCGCATTAATTAGGCTGCTTTTGCCAACATTAGGCTTGCCTACAACCGCAACAAAACCGCTTTTAAACTTCTTAGTCGTCACAATTTAAAATCTCCTTTTCGCGCGCGTGCATTTTTTCAAAATCGCTATCCTTAATATGGTCATACCCACAAAGGTGCAGCATACTGTGCGTAATAAGTTTTCGCACCTCGTATTCTTGCGTTACGCCAAACTCCACAGCCTGACGCGCCACCACCTCGATACACAGTGCGCAGTCACCAAGGTAAATATTTTTGCCATCAAAACTGCTTTCATCAAGCGCACTTTGAGGCACCTTTTCGCCCGCAACAATGTTAAGGGATGGAAAACTTAAAACATCCGTCGGCCTATCAACACCGCGCGTCGCCTTGTTAAGCTGATGAATTTCATCCGCGCCCATAAGCCTTACCGTCACTTCAAGGTTCCTCGGCTGCCCCTCCGCCCTAAGCGTATCTCTTACCGCCCGCCGAATCACCCCCGCAAGCGCCCTGTCTTTACAATTGATAACCGCAATCTTCATACTCCCATTATACCAAAAAAACCGCCTAATAGTAAGCGATTTTAAAAACAATATTTATTTTTTTAAATATTAACTATTTGCCAGTATATTATTCTTATAAAATACGACTTTAATATTCTTAAATTGAATAAGCGAATTTCAGGTAGCAGTCGACTTTGGTTTTGGTGCCTTCGGTGTTGATGACAAAGGTTTCGGTGAAGGCGGTTGTGCCCTCGGGGAGCAAAGTTTTGGCGTTCTCGCGCGCCTGGTGTTTTAGGTCGTCAAGGGCGGATGACAGGTCGGTGTGCGACGGGCGAAGTTCAAGCTCGATATACGTTAGGGTTTCACGCTGCAAGGGGATGAAATTGTTTTTGGTGATGACAGATTGCGTCGATGTCGACGTAAAATAGGTGAACTTGCACGATGAAAATGGCAAGATTTTATGGCCAAAAATGCTTATCGTATGAGTCGTTTGCGTGCGTCCAGTTGGTACCAGCGCCGCGCCGTTTTCGTCAAACAAAACCGAGGCGATGACCCACGCGTCGGCCTCTATTCTTGCCCCCGCCGGCACCACCTTGCCGTTTTGCGTTGACGATTTAACAAGCATCTGCCCCGCGCGCACCATATCGCCTGCCCTCACCAAAGCCTCGCCGCTTGCAAGAGTAAGGCTTTTTATTTTGCAGTTAAACCGCGACACAATGTTTTCGGGCGCCTTAACTTGCGCCACTTTTTCAAGCAGCACGACATACTCGTTGCCCCTGCGCGTAATCGACACGGCCGACAAACCATCCACGCTTGATAAGACGCCGCGCTCAACCTCTCTTAACTTCATTCCGCGCTTAATGCCTTCAAGCACGATGGTCTGCGCCCGCCCCGTGTCTATCACCGCGGCCGACGAATCGGGGTTTGTAATATTGACCGAAACGCGCATCGTTTCACGCGAAAACCACGTGCCAAAACACGCCCAAAAACCAACCGCAATTACCACCAGCGCGGCGCTTAACAACGCGCCAAACGCTCGTTTTTTAGGCGATGCCACAACGGGAATCAGGTCGATTTTTGCACGCTTGCAATAGGCCTTAACCTTTTTGTAATCACGGGTAGACACCGAAAAAGACAGGCTGTTTTCGTCACGACTTATCTGGTTAAGCGTGACCTTTTTGGCCTGCATTTTTAATAAAAAGTTGTCAAGATTACGGCCGCAAATGGCCACTCTTGTTACATTCAAATTAAGCCTCATAGCCCTTTGCCCTCAAACGAAATCGAACTAATCGCGCCAACAATACCAATCTCAAACGGCGCAAGCGTGCCTATTTTAAGGCCTTTGCCCAGTATTTTCATACATCGCGAGTGAGGCAGTTTAAGCACGATTTCTTCGGCCGAAAACGACGTAATTTTATACGTGCCTTCAAGCGCCAGCCCCGAATTTCCTAAGCAAGAAAAACAGAAGTCGCGCATTGCATCGGCTTCTGTTATACCACAAATTTTTTCAATTTCATCAAAGATTTTCATACCCCGTGCCCCTACCTAAGGGTATGATTCGGTGGCGCCAAATATGCCTTTCTAGCCCCGTTGTTGGCCACCTTTATTGCGCGTAGTTTGCTAAATAGCGTGTAATGAGAAAGCGGCCGCAACTTTCCGATTTCATACTGATACAATCGGCCTTAATCAAACGCTATTTTATGCCCGAAACAAAGGCGCCGGCGCCGTACGTTATGGCGATGCCCGCAACGATAGCGAAAAAGATGATGGCAATAAGTGTTAGGCTAAGCGCCACCCAGCTGAGTGACTTTCGCGATTTTGTTAGCTGCACTATCGAGAAAATTAGGCACATTAACAGCACCCCGCCTGACAAAACAAGCGCCAGCGGATTAACGTATAGCGTAACCATCCAGCCGCCAAGCACGAACAAAATAACTTGCCCCGCCTCTTGCTGCCCGGTGATAAGCGACACATAAATCAGGCTCATCAGCGCGAAAAACAAGTTAATCGACGCAAAAACGATGGCCGTGACGCCAAGTCCGTTGCCCTTTTTACGCTTTTTGGCGACCACCGTTTGACCGGCATTTGATGTGCTTTGCGCTTGCCCAACCGTGCCAGTTGCGCCCAAATTTTGACCACTTGAAGCACCCGTTGTGCCCGTTTGCACTTGCTGACTGGCGGATGCGGATTGCACGGGTTGAGCGGCTTGACTTGCTTGTTCGGCCGCTTGTTGCGCCTCGTTTTGGGCGATGTACGCGTGCAGTTCGTCCGCCGCGCTAGGCTTGTTTTGATTACTCATAGTCACCTCAAAAATTATTAAATTTTATGCAAATTGTTGAAATAAGTTGAAAATATTTACCGATATGCGATACAAAATAATGCTGCACCTTTCATCTATATTATCTATGTTACAAACGCTAAATAGGATGGGTTGCATATGAAAAAGCGGCTGAGATTACCACGTCGCTAACGCTCCTCGTAATGACAATAAACAATCATCCGTATTTAAACTTTCAACTTTCAACTTTAAACTTTACTTTTAGGAAAAGCTCTCGGGCTTTTTAAAACTTTAAAAGATTTCTTTTAAGATGGCAATAACGTCGTCTTTTGAAAACTTCTTTTGGTTGACGATAGCCGCGCCGTCGTCGATGGCTTTAAGCGCGATTTTTTCAAGGTCTTCTTCTTTAACGCCATAGTCGCTAAGCCTGATCATAAGGCCGGTTTTTTCGTGAATGCGGTTGGCCATTTCTTCAACCTTTTCAATAAGCAGTTTCGCGCGCTCGTTAGGCTTGGTGTTGGCGTACGTGTCTTCGTTAGTAAAATACAACAAAAGATTTGAATATTCAACGTGGCAGACGTCAAGGTTAAAGCGCATACAAGGCGCCAAAAGCATTGTCATCGCGTTGCCGTGCGGGATGTTAGACACTGCCCCACACGCGTGGCCAATAGCGTGCACAATGCCCACCATCGCGTTTGAAAACGCCGTGCCCGCAAGGTTGCTGGCAAGCGCAAGATTAAGGCGCGCCACCGTGTCGCCGCTATCCAAAACGTCAAACATATTTGACGAAATCAGTTTGATGGCCGTTGTTGCATACACGTCGCTGATAGGATTTTTTTGAAGGCTGGTGTATGCCTCAACTGAGTGCACAAGCGCGTCAAACGCCGTGCTGGCCGTAAGTTTAGCAGGCAGGGTTTTTGTAAGGCGGACGTCTAAAATAGCGACATCAGGCAAAAGTTCGCTTGAAATAAATTCAAGTTTGGTGTGCGTGTTGGCGTCTTTGATGACGGCCACGGCGGTGCACTCGCTGCCCGTACCGCTGGTTGTTGGCATCACCACAAACGGAATGTGAGCGCCCTTTTTGGCGATTTCGTTGCCGCTTAGCGTTAAAATATTTTCAACTTTTTGCGAAAGCATCAGGCGGACGCCCTTGGCCGTGTCAATAACCGAGCCGCCCCCAAGCGCCACAATGCCGTCACACTTATTGTGGTTATAAAGTCGTGCGATTTGGTTGATGGTAAGCGTTGAGCTGTCAGCGGGGATGTCGGTAAACGTCGTGTTAAACGCAACACCCTTGCACGCGCCCTTAACCATATCCACCGTGCCGACCTTAACCAGCCCCTCGTCCGAAAGCAGCAGCGGCGACTTGCAGCCCAGAAAATCCAGTTCATACGCCAGATTTTCAAGCGCGCCATCTCCACACAAAATCTTTACGCTGTTAATAAATTCAAAATACCCGTTCATATTAAACCTCCTCCGTTTCATTTGCGGTTGTGTTGTTTTCGTTGGTTAAATTATTGCTTGGCCCCATATCCGTTTGACCGTCTGGCGTTGTTACTGCCGTTTCTGCCTCCACATCTGGCACACCCGCAGTAGTTTCACCTTCTACGTCTGGCGTACTCGCAGTCGTTTCATCTTCCACGTCTGGCGTAATCTCGGTCGTATCGTGATTTTTATCAAGCACACTCGCAGTCGTTTCAATGTCTGCGTTTTCAACATTCGCAGTCGTTTCAATGTCAACGTTTTCAGTAATCGCGGCCGTATCGACTTCACCATTTGGCGCGATTTCCGTCACGCCTTCTACGCCAACAGAACTATCAGTTGCGCGTGCATTTACGTCGCTTGCCACTTTATCGTTTTTAGTTGCTGCACGTTTGGCAGCTGGCTTCTTGGTTTTTTTTGGCTCAGTTGCCTTTTCACTTTCTTCGGCGCTGATAAATATTTTTTTCGCGTTGCCGAAAAGGGCAAAGAAATAGAGTTTGATTGAGGCGAACTGCTTTTTGGTTTTCGGCAGGAATTTGCGCGTAATCAGGCGCGGGAAGAGGTAGTATTCGCAGAGGTCGATAATGCGGACAAGCGCAACGGCCGTGTTGATATTGCCTTTTAAAAGTATGTCGTGACGCGCAAAACTTTCGGCCACACCAAAGCGCCCCAAAAGCACTTTTTTGCACGCTTTTCGGTTTTTGAAAATGATTTCAAGGTCGGCGGGTAAATTGTCGTGAGGCTTGTCTACATAAATTTGATTTTTGGTTTTTTGAATGGTAACATAGGTGCCCTCGCCAAAAATACCCATCGAAATTCTTAGATTTTCAGGCAGATTTGAAAAGGTTTCGCGAGCACGCGCGTCGTTTTTTGACACGTACGCCATACTTTTGCCCAAAATTTTCATTATAAGTTTAACAAGTCCACTTTTTGCCATACGCCCCTCTCTTTTAACCCTAGTATACCCAAAAGCCAACAAAAAGTAAAATAAAATCGGTTGCAAAAACAAAACTAAACACTTGCAGGGCTGCTAGCGTGCTACGCAGATTATTTTTTGGCGTGTTGGCTGCGAAATTACCTTGTGCGATAAAAACCTTTTGCGCGTAGATAGCAAAATCATTTTGCGCGGCGGAGTTGAAAGTGATATACTTTAAAAAAAGGAGGTTTTTATGGGACTTAAAATTGGTTTAATTGTTGGCTGCGTGGCGCTTATGATGCTGTTTATCTGCGTGCGCACAATTCGCGGCGGCGTTTGGGGGGTTGCAACTAAGGCGCTGGCGTCGGTTGCGTTTGTAAGCGCTGGCGTTATTGCGCTTGGCGTAAATGGCGGCGGACTTGGCGCGGCACTTATTGTTGTTGGGCTTGTTTTTGGCCTTGTTGGCGACATTTTGCTTGACCTTAAAGTGGTTTATCCTGACAATAATGACTTTTATTTAAACTGCGGGATGTTGTCTTTCGGTCTTGGGCACGTTGCGTTTGCGTTTGGGCTAAGTTTGCTTGCGGCGCCTGACTCAAACCTTTTAAAATGCATTCTTATCAGCCTTGCAATCGCTGTTGTTGCGGCCACGCTTATAATGCTGATGGGCAAGCCAATGAAACTTGATTTCGGCAAGTTTTTCTTTCAAAGTTTTGGGTACGCCATCGCGCTTGTGTTTATGAGCGCCTATTCAATCGCGCTTAGCCTTAACCTTAAAATTATGTTTATAGCAGCCGTCGGGTTTGTTTTGTTTTTGCTTTCAGACCTTGTTCTTTCAACCCAATACTTTGGCGGTAAGCAAGACAGCAAGCCGCTTATCGTTATCAACCACGCGCTTTATTACCTTGCGCAAATAAGCATTGTTGCGTTTTTGCTGTTTTATAA
>CAVCHC010000032.1:0-1237 GCA_963602035.1 Acutalibacteraceae bacterium
CAAGTGTACTCAATATAAAAATAAAGATTATTACTTTTTGGCTTCAAGTGCGTATGCAACCGGCGATTATAATTGGTATGGCGCCTTTAAGGGCAAAGCATTTAAATGGGGATATTTCCCGTACATTCAGCCATTTGATGACGACCTGGATAGTGTTATAGACACAAAATCAAAAAGCAATACGATTCTTTGGTGTGGGCGATTTATTGATTGGAAACATCCTGAATATGTAATTGAATGTGCAAAATATCTTAAAAGAAATAACATTAGCTTTAATATTAAAATGATTGGCACGGGTCCACTCCTTGATAAAATTAAAGCACTTGTCATAAAAAATAATTTGCAAGATTGTGTTAATATCTTGGGCGCATTACCATTTGATCAGGTTCAATCGCATATGAAAAGTGCAAGAATATTTTTGTTTACAAGTGACCAAAACGAAGGATGGGGCGCGGTGTTAAATGAAAGTATGGGCAATGCTTGTTGCGTAATTGCAAATAAGAAAATAGGCAGCGTTCCATATCTAATTAAAGATGGCAAAAATGGCTTAATATACTCATCTAAAAAGCAGTTTTTAAGTCAGGTAAAAATGGCAATTAACGATGACGAGCTGGTACGCAATACCGTGCGCCAAGCTTATGACACTATTCATAACACATGGAACGCCAAAACAGCTGTTACCAATTTCTTACAATTATGTGGGGCATTGCTTAATGGGGCTGAAAGTAATATAGCTGAAGGGCCATGTTCTAAGGCGTAATAATACAAAAATCATATTTGTTACAATAAAAAATAGAGGCTTAACCTCTATTTTTTATAAACTTTTATTGCATGCGGGATGCGTTTTTCGGGTGGCGGAGGAGTCATATAATCGCCATAAATGTTTGTCAGATAAATGTCATAATTATTAAATAACTCCACCTCAATAGTTTCAAATGGGACGCGTATCGTTGAATCAAAAATGCTTATTGGCATTATCTCCTTTATTCCATAAGCGCCACCAAAAGGTACAACAAACTCCGTTTTTGTTTTGCAGGCTCGTTCTATTTTTATGCATTTTTTCATCCAAAAATCTTTTCCAAAAATCTTTGCCCTGGTGTATGCCGGTAAGGCAATAAAGTTTTTAAAAAAATTCTTATGCCAAATGTAGTGTTTTCGTGATGCGTATACTAACATTAAAGAATTAATTCGGTTTTTTTTAATGGCTTTTTTAATTTTAGTTTCATTAACATAATCA
>CAVCHC010000032.1:1247-9937 GCA_963602035.1 Acutalibacteraceae bacterium
CATAATCATATGGGAAAATGTCAACAAAAAGCCCCATGTTTTCGTTTCTTATTAGGTTGGATTCAGTTAGGGAGGTGGTTGTGTCGACCATCTTTGCAAAGCGATAATAATAGTTAGGATAAAGCGGAGAATAGTGAAGGCATTTATATTTTGTATCGTTATATTTGCCTGAATCCATAATTTTTAAAAACTTTTCGTAATCTTCTCTTAGCATGCCAATATCAACGTCGTCGTCCCATGGGATAAACCCTTTATGACGAATGGCGCCGATGGCCGTGCCGCCGACTACTGAATACTTTATGTTGTTTTCTTTACAAACCTTGTCAATAAATTCAAGGGTGCCTAAAAGTAAAGAATGCATTTCGTTAATATCTGTTATCTGTTCCATAAGTTGAGTGTAACAATTAATATAAAAAAAGTCAAATAATTTAACTCAACCACTTGCTAAAAATTATTTCTTATGTTAAAATTAGCCACACGGAGGGCATTATGGCTAATAAAGTTATCATAGCAGCAGGCGGCGTTGGGATGCGTGTTGGTTCGTCTACGCCAAAACAATTTTTGGATATATGCGGTAAACCTTTGATTGTTTATACGCTTGAAAAATATCAACAATCCCCAGATATAGACGAAATAATTGTTTCGTGCGTTGATGGGTGGCAAGACTTTCTTGGCTTTTGTGCAAGGCAGTTTGGCATAAATAAGATAAAAGCAATCGTCAATGGCGGCGCGACGGGGTTTGACTCTGTTTACAATGCACTAAATGCGATGCAGGATTTTACAAATGATGATGACATCGTTTTGTTTCAAGACGGAAACAGACCAAATGTGTCACTTGAAATAATAAATCAATGTGTACAAAATGCCAAAGTTTATGGTGGCGCGATAACAGCCGTGCCTTGCCCCGACGTTGTTTTTGACGTAAGTGGTAATCAAACTAAAATTGTCAATCGCGATAACTTACTTAAAATACAAACGCCACAAGCCGCAAGTTTTTTTGACATGTTTACGCTTTATAAAAAAGCACTTGAAGATGGCAAAACGGACTTAGTTGGATTTTGTTCACTCCTTTGCTATTATAAGTACGATTTTAAATTTGTTATGGCAAGCGACAAAAATTTTAAGATAACATATCCTGAGGACGTTGAAAGATTTAGGGCACAAATTGCGTTTGAACAGAATGAAAAAAATATTTTAGATAGAGGTTAAGGCCTCTATTTTTTGTTTGTTTTTGTTGTGAGGTAGTTAATAATTGTAAGCGGTAAATGCTGATTTTAAGTCAATGTTTATGGGAGGGGGAAAGTAACTTAGTAGTTAGGATAATTGAGGCGAAAGGATTGAATAAAAATAATAAAAAATTTATTAATAAAATTAAATAATCAACCTTGGCAAAGTGGCGATTGGGTGGTATAATGAAGTTGTCAATAAAAAAGTTTTGGGGTTTTTATTGAAGCGATAAACTGGTGCGGTTTTCAGTTAGTATGACAAACTGGGGCGGCATCAGGGCGAAAGGGATGCGGAGGATTGAACAAAACCAGAAAAATTTCGGGGTTTTTGGTTAAAACGTTTGCGTTTGCGGCGCGGGTTTGGTATCATATAAGCAAAGAAAGTGGGAGAAAAAAGATGAAACAATTTGTTTACCCAGCAGTTTGCTATAAAGACTATGAAAACGAAACGACGACGCTTTTGTTGCCAGACACTGACATTCTAACCAGCGGCGCGAATGTTGAAGAGGCGTTTTTGGGCGCCAAAGACTATCTTAAAACTTTTATTGACTGTTCAATCAAGTTCGGCGGCACCATTCCTGAGGCCACCACATTTGATGACACTATGCGCCTCAATCCGCGCAAGTCGATTTTGCTTGTTGACGCTGAAAGCAGGCTTCGCGAGGCAGAAAACTTGACCCAATCGTCATTAAACGGCGGTATGGGCGGCCTTTTTGAATAGGCAAGCGCGCGACTATGCACTAACTCAAAAAAAACAAATAGGCACAATCGTTAAAATGGTTAATTAGACTAGGCAATAGACCAGCTAACCCAATAACCAGATAGGCGAATGGGGCGGTTAAGTTAGACCAAACAGCCCAAATAGACCAGATAGACGAATGGCGTGAAGGGCGCACTGACCCAAATAAATCAAATAACAAATAAGAGAAATGGGAAGATTTGGCTAGGCGAATAGTCCGTACTGCCTAAATAGCGCAAATAGACAAACTAGTGCAATTAAGAACTAATACACAAAATAAATAAACGAATTTAAGCTGGCCAAATAGGCAAATTTTTTAATAATTGGAGAAAGATTATGGTTGAAACAAACAATATCACAGGGCAAGAAAAGGCAAAATTGCTTGCTACTAACGTAATGCTTGGCGCTAAGGCCGTGGCAGGTTTTTCAAACTATCCACAAACGGCCAGCACGGTTTTTTATAAGACGCAAGACGCCAAAAAAACGGGCTATATTTGTATGCCTGATGCAACAAGCGTGTTTACGTACACTGACCTTGAAGCCAATCTTAACACGATGTGGGATAGGTACGAGTTGCCATTTTCAAAAACGCCGTCGCTTGACGAGGTGTATGACCTTGCGTTTGACCGCATTATGGCCTTGCCAAACGATATTGACGAAATCTCGATTGACGGCCGCTCTATCAACAACAAATGGACGTATGAAATCGGTGGCTTAACCCGCGCGCAAATGGTAGCGGCGATGGAGTATCAGGCCAACGCGATGCGTGCTTGCAACCTTGATAAGGGCAGCGAAACGGCCGAGCGCACAAGCCGTATGCTTGAAGAGGCTATTTCGGCCATCAAACAACGCTCGTTTGAAGAAAAGAATTTAGGCGGCGCCAAAGGAGAATAGCGTGCGCAAACTTAACGAACTTGCAAAAACTATCGGTTGGGTAGAAGTCGGGCGCGAAAACGGGGCGGTTGACCTTGAATACACCCGCCGCATTAACAACCTTGAAAGCATCCGCCATATTTTAAAACTTTATGACGAGCTTAGCGATGTTGAATTTATTAACGCGTTTGGCGCCATCGTTGACGTCCTTCCGCGCAAACTAAAAAAGAATATCTATAAGCTTACAAAGCACGCAGATATTAACAAAAAAGACGATTTGTTAGACCTTGTGACCTTTCAAATTGAGGAATACAAGGCGCAGTCTACCTTCACCAAACTTCAAGAGTACGCAAGCGTTTGCGGCGTTGACCTAAAAGCGCTTGGCTTTGAATATTGCTATGAGCTGACCAAAAAAGAAACCAACGAGATTATCTCAATCATCGAAAAGGGTTTGCCTCTTGAACTTTTGCCTCAGGTCGGCCGTATGCGCAAAATCGAATACAAAATCGGCTTTGTTAAAACCCGCAACCAAAAAATCATCGAACAAGCCTCTTAGAATAATATAAAAATTGGCTTTAAATTTAGTAACTTATCAACAAATTAACAGCAATTGTTAAAAACACCGCCTTATACACTTGCGGTGTTTGTTTTTTGATATAATTTTTCAATCCTTGACATTAAGATTGCGTTTTATTATGATGGTGGTATGGAAATGTTGCTTAAACAGATAAAGATTGATGCGCGGGGTGGGGATGAGTACCCATTTAACTTACCGCTTTTTTCTAAGGGGCTTAATGTGACGCTTACGTCGCCGATAACGTTTATTGTTGGTGAGAATGGGTCGGGCAAAAGTACGCTTTTAGAAAGTTTAGCGCACGCGGTTGGCTTTAACACGCTTGGAGGGAATAAAAATCATATTTATACTGCTGGGCAAGCTGACGACCTTAAACTTGCGGATGCAATGCATCTTGTTTGGTCGGTTAAACAGACCGAGGGGTTCTTTTTTCGGGCTGAAACCTTTTTTGAATTTGCCAAGAATATCGATAATATTGTGGGAGATTATCGCAGCAGTCTTTATCGCGCGTATGGTGGAAAATCGCTTCAATTGCAGTCACACGGCGAGTCTTTTATGGCGTTTTTTGAAAATAAGGTTAAGCGCGGACTTTATATTTTAGACGAGCCCGAAGCCGCCCTTTCGCCCGAAAAACAACTTGCGCTGATTTCAATTTTAAACGACCTTGCTAAAACAGGAGAGTGTCAGTTTATCATCGCAACTCATTCGCCGTTGTTAATCGCTACCCCTAATTCAACACTTTTTGAGATAAATGACGGGCAGCTGATTAAAAAGTCATACAATCAAACTAAGCAGTTTACGCTTTATAAAGATTTTTGCAACGCGCCCGACCATTTTGTTCACTATTTATGCAACTAAAAAACAAAAACCAGCACACAAACGCGCTGGCTTTTTTATGCTTATTTAAAATGATTTAACATTGAGTTAATTAAATTGATTTATATTGGCGTGGTACGGGGTAAAGAGGCGCTAACCCCGTGCGGTTAAAAGTCGGTGAGGCCGAGGAGGTAGTCGGTTGAGGTGTTGAGGGCGCGGGATAAAAGGATAAGCGTTTCGACCGAACACATCCGTTCGCCTGTTTCCCAAAACGCAACCATACGCGGGGTGACGTTTAAAATTTTGGCTAACTGCGCGCGCGTTAGGCCTTTCTCTTCTCGCAATTCTTTTAATCTTTCTGCAAATTTTATCATATTAAAAGTATACAATAATCGGTTTAGTTTGGCAAGAAAAACGTTGTCAAATAATTTGAGGTGGGTTTTAAAAATTTGGCAAATTTCGTGCAAGGTGCATAATTTTTAAGGTGGCGGGCGCGGGGTAAATGTTAGTTAAAAAAATATAACAAACGCGGCTAGTGGCGATTAAATCTAATGATAAAAAAGATAGACCTTTTAAGTTTTAAATTGTTCAAAAATATGCAAAAAACACAACATATAGTGTTTGGTGCGTTTTGATTGACACAATATCTTGTGTGGGTGTAGTATCAAGGTAACAATTACGCAAGGAGAAACAAAAATGGAAAAAATCATTAAAAGAGATGGCAGGGTGGTTGACTTTGACATTTCAAAAATCGAGACGGCCATTGTTAAGGCCATGATGAGTTTGGGGGAGGGCGACGTTAGAGACTGCAAAAAGCTTGCCAAAATCACCGAACTTGAACTTATCGAACAATTTGATGATAAAAAAATCCCAACCGTTGAGGACGTGCAAGACACGGTTGAAAAGGTGTTGATGCGCAACGGCTATGAAAACGTTGCAAAATGCTATATCCTTTATCGCCGCAACCACGAGAAAATCCGCAACGTTAAAGAAACGCTGATGGACTATAAAAACACGGTTGAAAAGTATCTTAATCTTGCGGACTGGCGCGTTAAAGAAAATGCCACCGTTACCTACTCCGTGGGCGGCCTGATTTTAAGCAACTCGGGCGCAATCACTGCTAACTATTGGCTTAACGAGGTTTATGACAAAGAGATTGGCAACGCGCACAAAAACTGTGACATTCACATTCACGACCTGGCGATGCTTACGGGCTATTGCGCGGGCTGGTCACTTAAACAACTTATCGTTGAGGGCTTGGGCGGCGTACCGGGCAAGATTACGTCAAGCCCCGCAGCACACCTTTCAACACTTTGCAACCAGATGGTCAACTTTTTGGGCATTATGCAAAACGAGTGGGCGGGCGCGCAGGCGTTCTCGTCTTTTGACACCTATCTTGCGCCATTTGTTAAGATTGACAACCTCAGTTACGCGGACGTTAAGCAATGCCTTCAATCGTTTATCTATGGCGTAAACACCCCGTCACGCTGGGGCACGCAAGCGCCGTTTACTAACATCACGCTTGACTGGACGGTGCCACGCGATATGGCCGAACTGCCTGCGCTGGTTAAGGGTAAAGAGCAGAATTTTAAATATAAAGACTGCCAAAAAGAGATGGATATGGTCAACAAGGCCTTTATCGAGATTATGTGCGAGGGCGACGCAAACGGTCGCGGCTTTCAATATCCAATCCCCACCTATTCAATAACGCGCGACTTTGATTGGAGCGACACTGAAAACAACAGGCTGCTTTTCGAAATGACCACCAAATACGGTACGCCATATTTTTCAAACTACATCAACAGTGATATGGAGCCAAACGACGTTAGGTCGATGTGCTGCCGACTTCGCCTTGATTTAAGAGAACTACGCAAAAAGAGCGGCGGCTTCTTTGGTTCGGGCGAAAGCACGGGGTCGATTGGCGTTGTTACCTTAAATATGCCAAAAATGGCGTACGAATCGCGCACCGAAGACGAGTTTTTTGAGCGTCTTGACAAGTTTATGGACATTGCGGCGCGTTCGCTTAAAGTTAAGCGCGAAACCATCACCAAACTGCTTGACGCGGGGCTTTATCCTTACACCAAGCGCTATCTTGGCACGTTTAACAATCACTTTTCAACGATTGGCCTTGTTGGGATGAACGAGGCGTGCTTGAATGCTAATTGGCTGCGCTGCGATATGACCGACGTGCGCGCGCAAGAGTGGACGAAAAAAGTGCTTAACCATATGCGCAACAAACTTAGCGACTATCAAGAGATGTATGGCGACCTTTATAACCTTGAAGCAACGCCTGCGGAGTCAACGAGCTATCGTTTTGCGCGTCACGACAAAGAGAAATACCCAGACATTATAACGGCCAGCGAGGGCAAAACGCCGTATTACACCAACAGTTCTAACCTGCCAGTTGGTTTCACCGAAGACATTTTTGAGGCGCTTGATATTCAAGATGACATCCAAACGCTTTACACCTCGGGCACGGTGTTCCACGCATTTTTGGGGCAAAAGCTTAGCGACTGGAAGACTACGGCGAACCTTGTGCGCACGATTGCTGAAAACTATCGCCTGCCTTATTACACGATAAGCCCAACCTATTCGGTTTGTAAGAACCACGGGTACATTGCGGGCGAGGTGTATAAGTGCCCAGAGTGCGGCGAGACGACAGAGGTTTACAGCCGCATTACGGGGTATTACAGGCCGGTTGCGAACTGGAACGATGGCAAGTCGCAAGAGTTTGAGGATCGAAAGGTGTATGACCTTGGCGCGTCACACCTTGAAGGGCACATCCACAACCATGATAAGTGCGCGTGTGACGACAAAAAGTGCGTTGGCAACGAGATTATGCTTTTCACGACTAAAACCTGCCCAAACTGCAAAATGGCGAAAATGCTTTTAGATAAGGCGGGCATAAAATACACGGTTATCGACGCGGAGGACGAGAAAGACACGACGCGCAACTTTAACGTAACCAAGGCGCCAACTATGCTTGTGCCGAATGGCGAAAAATACGCGCGCTTTGACAACGTAAGCGACATCAGCAAGTTTATCGACAGCCAAAAAGTAAAGAAATAGCGTGCGTCGGGCGTAAGGGCGAAGTAAGCGTCAGGACGTGTAATTTAAAGTATCGACGCAAGAGCGAAGCATGTGTCAGGACGCGTAATTTAAAGTATCGACGCAAGGGCGAAGTGTGTGTTATGACGCGTGATTTAAAGTATCGACGCAAGTGCGAGATAGTGCCAGGGCACGTGATTGAAAGGCAGAATCGTGACGCGGCGGGCTTAAAAAAATGTAAAACGAACCGAATGAAGGAACAAAAAGTGACAGATTTAATCGTAATTGGTGGCGGCGTTGCGGGGATGACGGCCGCCCTTTACGCCCTAAGGCAAGGGCGAAGCGTTACGCTTTTTGAGTGTAGCGGCATCGGCGGGCAGATATCTAACAGTCCGCGCGTTGAGAATTTTCCTACCATCAAAACTATTTCGGGCAGCGAATTGGCCGATCGGCTTTTTGAGCAAATCGTTGACCTTGGCGTTAATTTTGAGTTTGGAAAAATTGTAAATATTGTAAAAAATGGCGACGTGTTTTGCGTTAAAACCGAGGCGGACGAGTTTGAGGCGCGCGCGGTTATCTTGGCCACGGGCGTGGTGCACCGCAAGCTGAATTTGCCTGACGAAGAGGCGCTTTTGGGTCACGGGATAAGCTATTGCGCGTTGTGCGACGGAGCGTTTTATAAGGGCGAAGATATTGTGCTTGTGGGGGATGGTAACACGGCGCTGCAATACGCGTTGTTGCTTTCAACCTATGCTAAAACGGTGACTATCGTAACCTTGTTTGACAAGTTTTTTGGCGACGAGGCGCTTGTTAATCGCGTTAAAAATGCAGAAAATATCAAGATAATTCATAACGCCAAATTGACCAAACTAATTGCCGAAAACGAGGGCGAAAACGAGGGCGAAAACGAGGGCGAAAATAATATAGGTGCGGCTGGCGCAGAAAATGATAAAGCCTTAAATAATGAGGGCGACAGAGAGGGTAACAAAAAATTATGCGCGCTTGAATTTGAGCGCACTGATGGCGAAAAGTTTGTGTTAAAAACGCCAGCATTGTTTGTTGCAATTGGCCAAGTGCCTAACAATAAAATGTTTGCAAATCTTGCTAACCTTGATAAGCAGGGGTATTTTATCGCTAATGACGATTTATCAACAAAAACGCAAGGGCTTTTCGTTGCAGGAGACTGCCGCGCTAAGCAGGTGAGGCAACTAACCACCGCCACGGCCGACGGCGCCATCGCCGCAACCACCGCCTGCAATTATCTTAATTTAAAAGATTAAAAACAATGTAAAAAAATTAATTATCAATATTTAAACAGAAAATTAATTAATTAATTTATTAACAAAATTTAAACAAATGTTAATAAAATATTTTTTTAATACTTTTAAGTTTCAGGCTTGTTATGCATTTATTG
>CAVCHC010000033.1:0-9554 GCA_963602035.1 Acutalibacteraceae bacterium
ATTTTGAATTATTTAATTTACTTGTATTATTGAACTTTCATCTATTTTTATTAGTTTATTTTAAAAGTGCGCTTAGCCCCTTAGTGTCTTTACAGTTTGGCGACGCTTTTGCTTTTGAAACGATTTTATAATCAAGTCCGCGGGCTTTAAAAAACTCATCAACAAGCGGCCTAAATTTGCTTGCCATAACCATCTCGGCTGTCGTGTCGTCATCAACAACAAGTTCCACTAGCTTGCCATCAACACCCACTTTTCGCACCTGCTCAATCATCGCAGCCAAACTAAACACCTTTTCTTTTTGCAACCCGCGCACAAGTTCGGCAACCATCTTTACCTCATCGCTTACCCCGCTTGTTGCATTCGTTACCTGCGTAGCTAATCTGCTGTTCACGCTATTAGCATTTGCGCTCGCGTTTGTCGCTGTTGTTTTTATTTCAGCTTCACTGGCACCTTGCACTACTTTCACAGGGGCACTTGCAGCCATTTCAGCCGCCGCAGCGCGATTATTATTTGCCGCATTTTCATTATTTGGGCAAAATTGCGTGTTTTTTGCCATATTTTCATTAAAATTTGCCTGATTTTGCAGTTTTTTCTCAATGGCCGCAATTCTTAAAAGCGCATTTTCATTGGCCATTACCTTAATAAGATTGCATTCTAACACCACGCGCGGCTGAACGCTGTACCTTAAATCTTGCTCAACCGAACTAAGAATTTCAATCGCCGCCATCGCCTTGTCAAGCTGCAAAGATTGCTGCTTCATAACTTCAAATTGCTTGTCGCCAACTATCACCATTTCGCGCGCACGCTCGGGCACCGTTGCAATCAAAACAAGGTCGCGGAAATACGAAATTATATCTTTTGCAAGCACGGCCGCACTTTTCCCGCTTGAAAGCACCTTGTCAAGCGCGATAAGCATTTCGCCAACGTTGCCCGCAAGCACACGGCTTACAATTTCGCCGATACTATCTCGCCCCGCAACGCCCAACACCTCGGCCACTCCCGCCGCCGTCAAGTTGTTGCCACAAAACGCAATACACCTATCAGCCACCGACAATGTGTCGCGCACACTGCCTTCGCCCGCCCGCGCAATAATATTAAGCGCCGCAGTCTCAGCATTTATCGCATTTTCCTTACAAATTCGGGTTAAAAGCTTTACCAACTCGTCAACGCTAACCAGCCTAAAATCAAACCGCATACACCTTGAAAGGATGGTGGCCGGAAGTTTGTGCACCTCAGTCGTCGCCAAAATAAACACAACAAATTCAGGCGGCTCTTCAAGCGTTTTCAAAAGCGCGTTAAATGCATTGACGCTAAGCATATGAACTTCGTCGATAATATAAACCTTATATTTTCCGTTAACTGGCGGATACTTAACCTGCTCTCTTAAATCGCGGATTTCGTCAACGCCGTTATTGCTGGCCGCATCGATTTCAACAATGTCGATATTGCCATTGCCAAGTTTGCACGGCTCGCACTTCCCGCACGCAATGCCCCCCTTCGGGTTTTGACAATTAATAGCGCGCGCAAAAATCTTCGCCGTACTGGTCTTTCCTGTACCACGGCTGCCCGTAAAAAGATACGCGTGACCAATCTTGCCCATCTCTATTTGATTACATAGTGTTTTAACAATTGGCGCCTGACCGATAACCTCGTTAAAGGTTTGTGGCCTATATCGCCTGTATAACGCTTGATACATTTAGCCTCCTAAAAACGCAAAATTCAATGATTTTTGATGAAAAATAACCAAATTTTGCCGTTTTGTTATCAAAATTGCAGTTTTTATCGCATTAGAGTTGTACCATCTTGCAAATTACATCGCCTTAAAGTTGTATCATTTTTTTACATTTCATCTCTTTAAAGCCGTGACATTTTGTACATTTCATTATGCGATTTATTACCCCATTTCGCTTTACCGAATTTGCTTTGCCTTGGTTTTAATACGCTGAATAGTGTTGTCTATCTGCTTGACAGACTTGTCTAAGTGCGCCGCAATCTGCGACTGGCTGTCTCCTTGCAGATACAATTCAAGCACTTCTTTTTCAAACGAACTTAAAACCTCGTTAAGATTTTTGATAAGCTCATTGTTGGTTTCTTTGCTTAGTATAACACTTTCGGGGTCTTGCGCGCAACCAATTGCTGACAGGTTGTTAAATTGAAGTTCAAACTCCTCATCGTCACCATTCTTTTGCGTAAAACTTACATAGTTATTAAGCGCCTGATTTTTTTGCGTGTTGGCGTGCTTAATGGCGTCCAAAATTTGCCTTTTAATACACACTGACGCAAAGGCCTTAAACTCGTGACTGTCAAACCCGCCGCGCGACAAATCAAAATTTTTGATGGCGTCAAGAAGGCCAATCATACCCTCTTGATACAAATCGTCTTGCTCGCCGCCCGCTAGAAAATAGCTCCTGCTAATCGCGCGCACCAGCCCTTTGTTTTCTTCTATTAAATTTTCAAATTCAAGTTCGGTCAATTTTTTACCAACCTATTTTTTATTTAGCCTTTGGCGCACCACTTCATATAAAACAATGCCGCAACTTACACTCGCATTAAGCGAATTAACCTTTCCAAACATCGGCAGTTTAACAACGCCATCACACTTAGACTTAACAAGCCTTGACACGCCCTCGCCCTCAGCGCCAACAACAATGCCCACATTGCCCGTAAGGTTGGTGTTATAGATAAGTTCGCCATCCATATCGGCCGCATAAACCCAAACGCCCGCCGCCTTTAACTCGTCAATCGCGGCAGACAGGTTAACCACCTTACAAACCGGCACGTGCGCAATCGCCCCCGCACTAACTCTTGCAACCGTTTCGTTCACCACGGCCGACCTATTTTTAGGAATAACCACCGCCGTAGCACCAACACACTCAGCCACACGAATAATAGACCCAAGGTTGTGCGGGTCAATCACATTGTCAAGAATAACAAACATCATATCCTTGCCACCGTTTTTCGCGCCCGCCAGAACCTCACTAAGGTCGCTATAAACAAAATCGCTGCCTATGGCAATTATCCCTTGATGGTGCCCCGTCTCGCTAAGTTTGTCAAGCGCCTGACGAGAAACAAACTCAACCTTTAAATGTTTGTCTCGCGCCGCCGTTACAATTTCGCGCAATTTTGGGTCAAAAGTCTTGTCTTCAACCATAATTTTTTCAATCGTCTTGTTAGAGTTTATCAACTCAAAAACTGCATTTTTACCTTCAAATTTCATAATTTTACCCTCATTTTTGTGCATTTTCCTAATATTACTGCGTTTTTTACACTTTTTTAAATTTGCTTAATTTCCATTTTTTAGGGCTTTTTTCACTATTACCTTCGCCCCTAAAATTTTCGCTCTTACGCTTCAAACGCCGTTAATTTTTTTTATTTGTTAAACGCATTTATAATTTTTTGCATTACGCCTTCAATTTTTTCATCTTGCCCAGACAGGCGCCAAAACCCAAGCAGTGCCTCAAACGCTGTTGCATAGCGATAGTCAATAACGCTGTAATTTTTGGCCGTTGAATGGGTGTGAGTATTGCGCGCGCGTTTGCAAATATCGCGCTCTACGTCCACCAAATCGCCCTCTATCATTTTAAGACTTTCGGCCTGCGCATGCGCGTTCACAATTTTATTGACATTCCGCGTAATGGCATTGACTTTTAACTCCGTAGTTTTAGAAAAATATTCCCTAAGCCACAAACTTTCAACCGCGTCACCAACCAGCGCCAAACACAACGGCTGCATAAGATACGCCTTTTTAATCAATTCTTCTTGTTTCATAACCTAATTATACCATAATTCTTTCGCCGCTGCAACAAAAACAAAAAAATAGCCCGACTCAAACTGTGGCAACCCCCAAAGAAAAAACATCTTTAAAGACTCAACCCGACCCCGTGCCATTTTTATTTAAATTTCAACTCGACCCGCGCCATTTTTACTAGAATTCCAGCACTACCCGCGCCATTTTTATTTAAATTTTTCAGCCGCCCCCGCGCCCGCCTCTAAACACAAGGCAAATTAAAATACTTACTTATCTTATTTCAGCCTTATACATACCTAGCATTGATGTTGCGTAATCGATAAATGTATAAACATTTTTTTCTTTTGGGTTTAAATCAAAAGCATCGCCAGGCGTTTGATGATTAAACGTATCCCAAGCGGTAATAAAATTATTTGACTCAAATATTTCTAAATCATTTAGCAATTTTGAGTATTTTAAAATATTTTTTGTATAAATATATGCTACATTATATTTTGTAAACAATATTTCATCCTTTGCAAAGTGAGACGCAGCTCCAAAAGACGCAAAACCGCTGTTTTTAAATACACTTAAAAATTTGTTAAAAATATCTTTTAACTCTACTTTGAACAGGCCATCTATATAATATACATTATTATGGAACGCCCGCAATTTTTCCCCTTGAAATTCTCGCTCTTCATCAAGCGTAAGTGGGTTTTCTAAGATAAAAAAGCAGGGCTCATCTAAACAATCAATAAAAGAATACAGCAATTTATCATATTTTTCTTTTGAGATATTAACAGTTATCCTGTTGTCCTCAACCATATATGACTCTTTAATTTTTTCACTATCTCGCACCTTAAAACAATCTAAAAAATTCATTTTCCACCTCTTGTATTCTCTATTTTTATACTTACGCTTTTACAATAAACGTTATTATCTTAATTTACATTATTGTATTGCTTTAAAAACATAATATCATTTTTTACCGCAACGCCCAAACAATTTATCAAATTTTTCATTTCTAAGCATTTACGGAGGTGGGCGAGTTTGGTTTTCAAATGGTTAGCTTTTATATAAAATTTGTTTAACTTTTAATAAAAAAAACAACCATTTATCCAAATTTGAATAAATGGCCTTTTCGTTTATTGCAGCCAATCGGCATTCTCGACTTCGTCCCAAATGTCTTTCACAAGTTTACCGTCGATTTTGGCTTTTTCTGCAAACTCCTCTATATCTTTAAACATTTCATATGTGTCCGTGTTCATTCCCCAGAATTCCACACCTTCATTTTCAATCCCCATTAGGCCATATCTTATGCCTTTATATGTAAATTCCATCTCTCCGTAAAAATTATACCCGTCTATAAAATCATCAAAATCCGGCGTAAAAGCCTTGCCCTCTTTATATAATTTTCTCGCTTTATTTAATGATATTAAGTTTGGACACATTACCCTATCGGGGAACTCCTCATGCAATTTACTATGATCCCACCCACAGTTAGAGCATTTTTCACCATTGCCAACAGAGTCTAAAAAAATTGCATTCCCACAAACAGGACATACTCCCTTAGCGTTATATTTTAACTTCTTTACACTCACCAGCTCACCTCATTATTAAAACTGATTGTGGTTTTTTTATTAATCTGTACCTTGCAAAAAATCCGTGTTTGTAACGCCGATCCAAAGTTCGCTTAATTTAGTTCCGTCAATCGCAGCATTGTTAGCAAAATCATTAAGATCTGCGTAAAACTGCTTTTGGTTAGTTTTGATGTTTATCAACATAAGCCGTTTACTCTCGTCATCAAAAAGGACGCCGTACCTAACATTTTTATAGGTAAACTCGACCTCCCCGTAACTGCTAAGCGCGCTAACAAAATCATTAAAATTGGCAAGCACGGCCGACCCGCCTTGCTCATATTGCTTTTTGGCGCTATTCAAAGAAGGTATATTTCGTATTCCCGCAATGTTTGGGTTTAAAAAGGACTCTTCGCTTTGTCTCCACCCACACCTAGGGCACTCGTCACCATTCCCATATTCATCAACAAAAACGTCACCGCCACACACGTGGCATTTAGCATGTTTCCTTATTATGTTCATATTCTCACCTTTTAACAAAAATTTTCATCGACCTCTGAATGTTCTTTACTTCTTACTGGCCCATTTTCACCACCTGCAATCCAATAATGATCGTGCGGGCGCGGGTATCCATGATTATAATCCCGATTATGTATAGCCCACCCATCAGGACCATACCATCTTTGCTGTATTAATTCACCACTTTCATTATACAAGTCGGCCCTAGTATTTGGTTGTCCCCTACGCGGCAAACTCCCAAGTCTACCTGTGACAGAGAAAAAACCGCCACTTGGTTTACACATCCCCATTATAACACCCCCTTTGAAGAAATCTCAAATGTTTTTGAAATTGTTTGTCCTTTATCACCATACAGAATAAACACTAAACCATTTCCTTCTAAGTTTTCAACCTTAATTTCGGTTTTAAAACGCCATATGACGTTATAGGCGGTCTTAATTTTTCTTCCATCAAGGTACCATTCAATTTTATTTGCATCTTGACATATAACTTGAATTATTCCTTGATAATTATCAACATTTAATTTAATTACTTTTGGAGGATTAACCCAGTTCATTGACGGCTCTAATTTTAGTAACTGAAAAATTGCCATTTTTTTATCAATTAATATATTTTCCCAATCAATACCTTCATATGGGTTAATTATGAACGGAATGTTTCGTTCTTTTATTGTTGGATTTTTTAAGCCGTATTTTTCAAGATCTGCTATAATTTTCCACCTATATACTTTGTTTAGTTCATCAAACTTTAATTGAGCCTGTGCAAGTGCTGCTGCGTATTCAAGTTCACTGCAATTATTTACCTTAATAAAATGCTTTTTTGCATCTTCTTCATGCCCTAGTCTTTTTGAGTTTCGTATATGTTTAACCCCATGACACTTAGAACAAATGCCGATTATGTTTTTAAGCGTTTGTGTTTTATTTTTAATATCAAACTCCCATACTTCATGGGCATCCAAATCATCGGTCTCAAAACCACAAATTTGACACCTATGGTTTGCTTTTTTATAGCAAAACTCTCTAACAATGTCCCACTCTTTTTTTGGCAAAGTTTTACTAAAATCATTATTCCAAGCGCCCTTAGGAAGAAGTTCTATACTAAGTTTTAAGTCTTTCATCTCTTTTCTCCCTAAATCTCAGGATACAATTCGCCGGCCAGATATTTTTCTGTAAACTTAGCGTACCCCATCTTTCTAATTAATTCTTCTTTATTAAATGGATCAATTGATTTAATATTGCCCTTCATTTCAGGAAATGGCGTGCCATAGCAAATAATCGCCGATGGCTTTATTATTTCCATCATTTTGTTATACCCAAGCATAAAACCTTTTTTATTGTCTTCCCTAGTGTAAGTAGAAACCGCAACGACGCTTCCTTTTTCAACTCCATCGAAGCAAAATTCCATGCAAGGAATAGAGCCCCACGAAATAGTTGGTATCACTCGCATTCCCTGCTTTTGCCAATAAGCGCCACACCAACGGTTTTTAAATACGCTATCAAGCTGTCTGGCAAGTGGCATATCCTTATACGTACTAAACTCAGGCGTTAATAGAGCATAATATTGGTCAAGTTTTTCCATCGCTTTTTCAGGCTTTTCATATACGCTTTCAAACATCCAATCATAGGTAAAAAAATGGATAGTTTTATCCGTATTTTCATCGTCGTTTAATTTTGTTTTTGTGAAATTCCACAACTTGATTTTATCTAAATCTATTGCCTGTTTTTTTATAAGTGGGATGCCATACTTTCCATCGCCTTTAAATTCGTTTCGTACAAGTTTTTGCTTTCGACGCGTTTTTTCTTCTTCATATTCTTCACCCCCTAATTCTTGGTTTAAATCCTCTGCAAAACGTTCACTCATTGTTTTCTCCTTATATTTTGTTTATTTAATTATAAATGACAAAATTGCGCTTTTCAAGAAAGTGTGACACTATCTGGCCTAGTTTTTATTTTAACGATAAAAAACCCGATCACCCTCAACGTCGCTTATTGTCATTTTGACGGGGGCGGGCGCATAAGTTTAAGTATGGCAAGACGCGTTTGTAATTTTAAAATGAAATCAGTTTTGGCGGTGGTGTTTTGTTTGGCGCTGTTGATATCGTCAAGTGCGGCGACGGCGCTGGTAACGGCTTCAAGCGTTCAGGTGCAAGACGCCCCAAGCATAGGCTACACCATCGTTGTTGACCCCGGCCACGGCGGAATGGACCCGGGCAGCATCGGCAGAAAATCTAAGGTGAAAGAGGCCGAAATTAACCTCAAAATCTCTAACGTGCTTGTTAAACTTTTGCGGTCGGTTGGCATCACGGTGGTTATGACGCGCACCAACGAAAACGGTCTTTACGGCCTGTATTCCGCGGGCTACAAAAAGCGCGACATGGCCAAACGCAAAGAAATTATCGAGCAAACCAAGCCCAACATGGTTGTAAGCGTGCATATGAACAGCTTTACTAATACAAAACTCCGCGGCGCGCAAGTCTTTTATGACAAACACAGCGAGATAAGCCGCGAACTGGCACTGTCTATTCAAAAATTCTTTACTGACGAGCTGCCCGCAAGCGACAAGGGCGTGTCTATCGGCGACTATTTTATGCTTAAATGCACCGCCGCGCCGTCTGTTATCGCTGAGTGCGGCTTCCTTTCAAACCCCGAAGACGAGCAACTTTTGCTTGACGAGGCGTACCAAACCAAGGTCGCCACCTGCATCTATAAAGGCATAATGAACTTTTTAAATATTTAGTTTTCAACATTTATTTAACAATTGTTAGCAACCTAACTGTTTGAAACCTAACCATCCAAATTAATTATCAGTAACCGCGCATAATAATTTTCAAAATAGTTAGATTGCTAATTATTTATTTACTAACAGTTCGTTTTCTAAATATTAGACTACTAATAGTTTGCTTTCTCATTATTAGGTTACTAACTGTTCGCTTTCTAATTATTAGATTGCCAACTGTTCACATCCTAAATATTAGGCTGCTAACCGTTCACTTTCTAAATATTAGGTTACTAATGATTAGATTGCTAACAACTTTAAAAGCAAGATAAAAGACCAAGAAAATAATCAACATTACATCAAAAAGCCTTGCAAAATGGGCTTTTTTGTTTTATAATTTTGGTATGGACAAAGAACAAATCGAACAAAACAAATCAACATTTTTAATGCTCGCGCGCGACGATATAAAGCGCGACGGGATTGAAGCGCTGCTAGCGTGGCTTGAAGCGAGCGACTTTTTTACGGCGCCTGCCAGCACTCGGTTTCACCTAAGCGAAGAAGGCGGCCTGTGCGCGCACAGCATAAATGTGTATGAGCGACTTGTGCGCCTTTGCGAAGCCGAATGGGGCGAAGACGGCTTTAACCGCGAAAGTGTTGCTATCGTCGGCCTTTTTCACGACCTCTGCAAAACCAACATCTATAAGGTTGAAATGCGCAATGTTAAAGAGAACGGCGAGTGGGTTCAAAAGCCGTATTTCACGGTGGATGACAGCCTTCCTTACGGCCACGGCGAAAAAAGCGTGTATATGCTTTCAGGGTTTATGAAACTTACGCGCGAAGAAGCGATGGCCATCAATTGGCATATGGGCGGGTTTGACCTGCGCGTTCAGGCGGGCAGCTATGATTACAGCAAGGCGTATAACAAATACCCTCTTGCGCTTATGGTTCACCTTGCAGATATGCAGGCCCAGGCCGCTGCCCCGCACCTTGTTCACCCGGGTGTCCACCGCGCGGCT
>CAVCHC010000034.1:0-9377 GCA_963602035.1 Acutalibacteraceae bacterium
CAATAATATCTTCGCCAGTCGTGCTGCCCGTTATTTCGCCAAGGGCAGAGTAGGCAAGGTTAAGGTCAATTGAAACAAGGTCAAGCGTTTGAGTGTCAATCGCCTGCGATGCGTTTTCAAGGTGTCCTGACGCGCGTTTTAAGGCGTCAAGGTGTCTTGCGTTTGTTACAACAAGGCCGTTGGTGATATTTTTATCGGCGCTTAACTCATAAATTTGGGTTTTAAGGCGTTCAATATCGCCGCGATTTTGAGTTGAGATATAAATGTCGGCTGGTTGCATAAAGCCTGTTTTTTGCGATAATTTATCAATTTTGTTGCCAATTATGATGCGTTTTGCGTTTTTTGTTAAATCTTTAACGCTTTTATCGTGCTCGTCTTCGGGCTTTGAGGCGTCAACCATAACCAAGCATAAATCGGCCGACTTAATAAGTGATTTGGCTTTGTCAATGCCAATGCGCTCAACAAGGTCGCGCGTTTCGTGAATGCCCGCCGTGTCAATAAGTTTGAATTTGATGCCATTGATTTCAAGGGGCGCCTCAATCGTGTCACGCGTGGTGCCCGCAACGTTGGTCACAATCGCGCGGTCAGTTTCGGTTAGCGCGTTTAAAAGGCTGCTTTTGCCAACGTTCGGCTCGCCCAAAATCAAAAGGCTGATACCGCCCGTAATCTGCTTGCCCGCCGTGCCCGTTTTAACAAGCGCGTCAATTTGATTTTTTATTTCCGTCAGGCGGCTTGAAAGGTTATTGCGCGTTATGTATTCAATCGTCTCTTCTGGATAGTCAAACGAAACTTCAACCTCGCTTAAAACGTCAATAAGCGCCTTTTGAGAACTGATTGCAAGTTTGCCCAGTTCGCCGTCAAGCAGGTTATATCCCGCGCGGATTTCGGCGTCACTTTCGGCGTTTATCATATCCATCATACCCTCGGCCTTTTCAAGACTGAGTTTGCCATTTAAAAACGCACGCTTTGAAAATTCGCCGTTTCCGGCCATCGTGGCGCCGTTATCTATTAGGGTTTCTATTATTCCCTCGGCAATTTTTACGCCGCCGTGACACTGAAATTCAACCAAATTTTCGCCAGTAAATGAAAATGGCGCACGAAAAACAACGCACAAAATCTGTTCGTTAAAATTGTTGGCCTTAAAGGTGCCAAGTTCAAGCTTGCGCGCCTCAAACTCGCTTGGTTTTTTGTTTTTTATGCTAACAAAAACCTTGTCTGCGATGGTTACGGCGTCCTCCCCAGAGAGCCTAACTATACAAATCGCCCCAACACCAAGCGGGGTAGAGAGGGCAACTATTGTGTTGTTTTTTGAATTTAACATACGATTATTATACAACAATTGAAAAAAAATGCAATAACTTTTATTAATTTCTGCGCGTTTGCATCTCACGCCGCCCTAAAAGTTTGACAAAATTCGCGCAACACAATATAATATGGTTAGAAACATTAATAATTTAGGGGGGGGCTTATGGCAGAAGAAAAAAATTCAGGGATGAAGCTTGCGCTTGACTGGCTTGGCGGTATCTGCGCGTTTTTGACGGTTGTTGTTTATGTTTTGCTTATTATTCACACGAAATGGGCGTTTTTACCTGACAATTTATATAACATTTTGATGGTTTGCAAAACGTGGGCGCCGCTTGTTGTTGTTGCTATCACCGGGCTTGAATTTACAAGCAACCGCAGCATTGTGTTTAAAATTTTGTTCTTAGTTTTGTGCGCTGTTGTTGTTTTATCTATGTTTTTCCCAGAGACGTGGGAGCAAATCGTTGGTATTGTTAACAAAAAATAGCGTTACCAAGCCGAATTTATTTGAATATTTTGATTAAAAAAAGACCTTTCAAAAGGGGCATTCCCCAAGTTGAAGGGTCTTTTTTATGTTAAATTAATCGACAATTAAAGGTTTTTGTGAGATAAATTAATCATTATCGGCGCGGGTAGAGGCGCTGTCTTCTTGGGCTGCCTCACTTGCGTCAGTTTTAGTTTCTGCCTTTTTATGATTGTTCTGTTTTAGCTTAATTACAACAAAACGGTTAGGCTCGTTCCCTTGGCTTTCAGTTTCAACCTTGCTGTTGTCTGCCAGCGTTGCGTGAATAATGCGGCGCTCATAACTTGTCATTGGTTCAAGTTTAACGTTATGGTTCTCGCGAATTGCCTTGCTTGCCATCTTTTTAGCAAGGATAACAAGTGTGCCTTCGCGGCGGGCGCGGTAATTATCACTGTCAACGCTGATACGCTTGTACTCTGCGTGCGCCTTGCCTTTGTTATAAATTTGATTGATTAGATAGCCGATTGATTCTAGGCAGTCACCGTGCTTGCCGATAGCAAGGGCAGCGTCTCGCCCCGTGATGTTACACAGGAAACCTTCTTCGGTTTCTTCAACAAACACGTCAACGTTAAGCCCCATTTTTTTGGTAAGTTCCTCAGCGATAGCAAGCACTTTGCCTTCCTCCTCGCTGGTTTGGTTAAGGCTTAGCCTTACGCGCGCCTTGTTAAAAAGCCCGGCTTCTTCTAAGATGGTGATTTTAACTTGGTCACGCGTGGTGTTAAGTTTATAAAGCCCAAGTTCGATGGCTTGGTCAACGGTTTTGCCCTGAGTTTCGATTGATTTCATTTGCGTTCTCCTATTTCTTCTTCTTGCTTTCTATTTTAGCCAAATACTCGGCAACTTCCAACTGTTTTTTAGCAGTTAATTTATTTACTATCACGTTTATAAGCGCGCCAAGCCCAATGCTTACGATACTTTGCGTTACAACATAGATACCAAACGCCGCTGACGAGGTGATAACAAATATAACCATCATCGCTGGTAGCAAGAATTTCATCCATTTCATACTGCCCGCCATTTGTGCGGTAGGCGAGGTTTGAGTTTCAGGCTCATTTGATTTGATAAACTGATTTTGCTTAGGTTTTTTAGGCGCCTTTTCTCTTTTAAGTTTGTTGCCAAGTTCTGCAACAAGGCTTGATAGATAGGTAACAACCGCCGCCAAAACCGCAAGGATGTAATAGCCGTTCCAGCCGTTTTCTTGCGCGTGTACTACTTGCGTTACGTCGTTATAGTGCGCCTCATCAATATCTTTAACCGCGTTTACGTAGTTGTTTTTAACGCCGCTGTTAAAGAGCCCGCCCGCGCCGTTGGCCATATCTTTAAGGCCTTTATAGGTAGGCAGGGCATTCGCGTGGCCGTCTTTAACCCAAATGTTGGTTATCCAAAGCCAGCTTTCTTTGCAGCCGTCCCACGCTTGTTTTACGGCCGCCTTAACCTCGTCGCTGTTTTTAACCATATTTTCTACGTTTTTTTCGGCGGTAGAGATAAGGTCAAGCTCGGTTTGGGTTGCGTTTTCGGCCGTGTAGTTCTTTGACGCGTCATACGTTAAGTCGTTTTCGGTAAACAATCTTGTTGCCTCTTCGTCAAAAAGATGGTCGTGGTTGGCGTCGTAATAGGTTGTGTACGCCGTGGTGTACGCTGCGTCAAGCGTTTGATATTGCTTGATGGCCTGATACGCTGAAACCTCTTTTAATGACGTAAAGATGGACAAAAACACCAAAAGCGTTATAACCAAGTTGGCAAGCATAACAAGGCACGACGACCAAATGTTAAAGCCCTCTTTTTTATAAAGCGCTTGCTGTTGCATTTGAAAAGCCTGCTGGTCATTTTTATATTTCTTTTGAAGTTTTTCAAGTTGTGGCGCACACTTTTGTTGCACAAGCGTGCTTTTTTTGGTTGACCACTTAATAAAAAAGTCAAGTATTGATAAAACGCCCTTGATTAAAAGCGTAAACAAAATAATCGTCCACGCAAAAGAGCCAACACTCGACTGTATCCAGTTAATAATTTTAACCCAAAGTCCGCCTGGTGCGGTAAGGGCAGTAAGCATTACATTACCCACTTATAGTCTCCTTTAAGATTGTATGGCACGGGGTCAAGCCCGCCCTTGGTTTTTGGATTGCACCTAAACACGCGCTTTATGCCAAGCCAAACGCCCTTTAAAAACCCAAAAGACGAAATGGCCTCAACGGTATAAACCGCGCACGAGGGCGTAAACCTGCAAACATGGGGCAGCATGGGCGATATGCAATAGATATAAACCCAAACCGCGCCGCTTGCCATCATCTTTGGTATGCGCGTGATGAATTTTATTAGGCTAATCACGCCAAAGCCCCGCTTTTGTTAAACAAAAATTAAGGTCCTTTTCAATTTCAGCAAAAGTTGCGTCAGTGATGTTTGACCTTGCGATAACAATAAGGTTAAAGTTAGGCTTGATGCGTTCAAGGTTAGGCGAAAGGGCAGCGCGAATTCTGCGCTTAATGCGATTGCGCATAAAGGCCTTGCCCACCTTTTTTGTTACCGATAAGCCAACTTTAACGCACTTATTCTTACTTTTTGTGTAACAAATTAAAAGGTGCTTAGCACCCTGCGTTTGTCCACTTTTATAAGTGTAGTTAAATTGATATTTTTTCTTTAACCTATATTGTTTTTTAAGCATTACGCAGCTAGTCTTGCTCTGCCTTTATTTCTTCTTCTTGCAAGAACGTTGCGGCCGCCTTTTGTTTTCATTCTTTCGCGGAAGCCGTGAACTTTTGTGCGATGAGCTTTTTTAGGTTGATAAGTTCTTTTCATAATAATCTCCAATTTAAGTAATTCTGTTTTTCACAGTGAATTAATTATAAATTAAATTACAAACTTTGTCAATAAAAACTTGAAATAAAAAACCCCAAGGCCATTCCCTTAGGGCAAAATTTTATGTTATTTGTTTTTGCTGACCTTGATTAGGCAGGCGTTGGCGAACTTTTTGTTGCCTTTGATTGAGCGGCTGAAAAGTATTGCAAAGATACCAGCGCCTAAAAGCAAGATTGAAAAACTTGAAACGATGTAGGTTGTTAGGTTAATGTTTGTGTTTGAAAGGTATTTGATAAACACAATAACAACCTCAAAACAAACTGAAAGGGTGGTGCTTATTGAAAAAAGCATAAAGCCCGTAAAGCCAAGTTTGTTTCTTAAAAGCCCGTCGTCATTTTTAAGGCAGTTATAATAGATTGAAATTGAAAGGATGCTTACAAGCACGCTAAGCGCTGCGTAAAAAATCATCGTAAGATAGATATTTTCATAAAAGCCAAGGATATAAAAGATGTTTACGAAGATAAAGAAACATGTATAAAATGTGCAAGAAATCCAAACGGGCACGTCAAGTTTTTTGCGGTTTTCGATAAACAATGCAAGGGTATAAAGCCCAAGGCAAGCAATGATGCCAACGATAGCCCAGATAAAGTTAAAACTGTCAGGCGTTTTGATGTTAAACACGCCAAAAATTGAAAGCATTAAAAACACGAAATAAAGGCCAGATAAACTTAAAGCGCTTATTAAAAAGATGTTTTTTGTTTTCATAATTTACCCCACAATCCTTACTGGTAAAATCAAATAAAGGTATTCGCTGTTTTCGCTTTTGGTTATCGTGCATGGCGCGATAGGCGAGGTGAAGTTGATTTTGATAAAATCGTCTTCGATATTTCTTAGACAATCGCTTACATAGCGCGCGTTAAAGGCGATTGAAAGGTCACGCCCTTCAAGGCTTATCGTTATGTTTTCAGTAACGTTACCGATGTCGCTTTGGCTTGTGATGGTTAAAAGTTTGTCACGAATTTCAAACTTAACAAGGTTATTTTTGTCCATCTTAGCAAGCAGGCTGGCGCGCTCTAAGCCGTCTTCAAGTTGCTTTTTGTTAATGGTAATCGTGCTGGTTGTGTTGCTTGGAATAACTTGACGATAATTAATAAAGTCTCCATCAAGCAGTCTTGTTACAACCTTTGTTGACCCAAGGCTTATCATAAGATAATTCTTTTGGATGAAAATCTCGATGTCTTCATCATTGTCTTCCAAAAGTTTGCTTATTTCGTTAAGGCTGCGGGCGGGCACGATAAAACTGAAATCGGCCGAGGTTGACTTAATCTGTTTGTGAACCAGCGCAAGCCTAAACCCGTCAAGCGCAACGCTTGTCATCTCGCCGCCAGCAATTTCAAAAAGGCAGCCTTTTAAGATTGGGCGCGCGTCATCAATAGCAACGCTGAAAATCGTTTTGTTGATAAGGTCACGCAAGTCGTTTTGCATAATGATGATTTTTTCAGGGTTGTCAAGCGTTTTGATAGTAGGGAACTCTTGCTCGTTTAGGCATTGCAAAAAGCCCTCACTGTCAGTATATTTGATTTTTAAAAGTTTCTTTTCAGTTAGGCTTAACTCAATTTGTTCGTTGCTTAGCTTTTTAACAAACTCAGCAAAAAACTTGCCCGGAACCACAACCTCGCCCTCAATTTTAACGTCAGCAGGGATGGTTTTTTCAATGGTTATTTCATTGTCGGTGGCGGTAAGCGTAAGGCTGTCATCACACGCCTTTAACTTGATGCCCTCTAAGATTGGATTGGTGGTTTTGCTTGCAGAAGCCTTAATAACTTTTAAAACGGCTTCACTTAAATCAAGACCTTCACATATAAGTTTCATTTTCGTTCTCCTTATTTACACTTAATCATTTGTTTCATATCGTTAATTTGCACGGCCAGTTTTGGCGACTTTTTAATGTCTTCGGCCACCTTGTTTTTGGCGTAGATTACCGTTGCGTGGTCTTTTCCAAAAATGCTGCCGATACTTGCAAGAGGCATATTGATAAACTCGGCGATAAGAAACATCGCTATCTGGCGCGCCTCAGCAATTTCTTTGGTACGCTTACGTGCAAGCAATTCTTCCTTTTTAAGGTTATAGTACTTGCAAACAACGTCTAAGATATTGCCCGCGTCTACCGTTTCTTCGGTTTGAATAAGATAGTTTTTTAACGCCTCACGCGCGGTGTCCATCGTGACCCTTGGCTGCCCCAAAAGCCCGGCATAAAACACGGCTCGTGCAAGCATACCCTCCATCTCGCGGATGTTGGTTTTAACCGCGTCAGCGATGTATGAAATAACCTCAGGGTCAACGTTATACCTTTCAAGGCTGGCCTTTTTGTTTAAAATCGCGATACGCGTTTCAATATCAGGCAGGCCAATGTCAGCAATCAAGCCCCATTCAAAGCGGCTGCGCAACCTTTCTTCAAGCGGGTTAATCTCTTTTGGAGGCTTATCGCTTGAAATAACAATCTGCTTGCCATTTTGGTTAAGTTCGTTAAAAGTGTGAAAGAATTCTTCTTGAACGCTGTTTTTGTTGATGATAAACTGAACGTCGTCAACTATCAAAACGTCAGCGTTGCGGTATTTCGTCCTGAACTCACTTTTGGCGCTGTTGCTTCCTTTTTGGATGCTTTCAATTAGGTCATTAGTAAACTTTTCAATGGTAACATAAACCACATTAAGGTCAGGGTGTTGCTCCGTAATCGCGTTGCCAATCGCGTGCAAAAGGTGAGTTTTTCCAAGCCCAACGCCGCCATAGATAAACAGCGGGTTATAGCTTCCCCCGGGGTTGGTTGCAACCGCCTTAGCCGCCGCCGCAACAAACTGGTTGTTGCCCCCGATAACGTAATTGTCAAACGTGTACTTGGGGTTAAATGAAAAACTGGTTGGCTTTTCAGGCTGTTTGGCCATTCGTGCTGGGCGCTTTTCAATCTCGGTTACCGTTTGAGGCTTGTCGCCCTCGTCACGCACAACAAGTTCAAGTTTAGTAACAGTTGGAACAAGGTCTTTTATCGCCCTAAGAATACTGTCATAATACGTCTGGTTTTTTAAAATGATGTTTTTGCCCGAGGTTGAACTTGCGCACAAACAAAGCGTGTCATCAATAATGTCAACCGGCTCTAAGGTTTTAATCCAAACGTCAAAAGAAATGGCAGTTATGTCTTTGGCGATTGAAAGTTTGGCCTCTTCCCAAATATCATTAACGCTTTTCTTTTTTGATGCGGGGATAATTAAATCGTCAAATCCGTCCATAGCCACTTCTCCTTTTTATCTTTATCTCATTATAGACCAGATTTGTTAAAAAAACAAGTTAAAAAACGCAAATTTCTAGACACTTTTTTGATTTTTTGCTACAATACCATTAAATAAAGCACAAAGAAGGCCACCGCAATGTTTGTCAAAAATCTTAAACTTAAAAACTTTCGAAACTATCAGGCCGCCGAGGTCAACTTTTCGCGCGGGATAAATCTTATCTCGGGGCTAAACGGTCAGGGCAAAACCAACCTTGTTGAGGCCATCGTGGTTGCAAGCCGAACTAAGTCTCCGCGCACCCATAACGATAAAGATATGATTCTTTCGGGTGCTGACGGGGCACAAGCCAACCTTGTTGTTAATAAAAACGAGGGCGACGTGCTTATCGATTTTTATATAAACAAAACCGAAGAGAAAAGTTTTGTTATTAACAACAACCCCGTTTCGCGCGTGGGGCAGGTGTTTGGCAACCTTGTTTGCGTATATTTCAGCCCCCAAGAACTTAAAATCGTAAGCGGCGCGCCAAGTGACCGCAGAGATTTTTTAGATGATGACATTTCAATGCTAAGCGAAAGTTATTATAACCTTTGCCTGCGGTACGAAAAAGTGCTTGCCCAGCGCAACAAACTGTTAAAAACCGAGCGTGATCACGCAAAGATTATTGACACAATCGGCATTTGGGATGAGCAACTTGCGTCCATCGCCGCGGCCATTGTTAAAACGCGCAAAAGTTTTGTAAGCAAACTGTCACCGATGGCAAACAAGTTTCTAAACGATTTAAGCGCCAATAAAGAAGACCTTAAACTGAGCTATGTTGGCGTTAAAGGCGAGACGCGTGACGAGATTAAAAACAACCTTTTGCGTGCGCTTGACGAGGGGCTAAGCCGCGATATGGAACTTGGCTATACTGGGGTTGGGCCACACCGTGACGACCTTAAAATTGAACTAAACGGGGCAGACGCGCGCGTGTTTTCAAGTCAGGGTCAGGCGCGCAGCATCGCCCTTGCACTTAAACTGGCCGAAATGAAGATTATGGAAGAGGAACTTGGCGAAAAGCCCGTTGTTATCTTAGACGACGTGTTTTCAGAACTTGACACCCGCCGCCAGCGCAAACTGTTTGAAGCGGTAGAAGACGCCCAGGCAATCTTTACGGGCACAACATTTAAGTTTAAGCCCAAAGACGCTGAGTTTGTGCAACTGAAAGTAAAAAACGGCACCGTGGCGGAAGAGGAGAAGAAGAAAGTAAAGTTAAAAGTGAAAAGTGAAAAGTTAAAAGTGAAAAGAAGCGGCTGAGATTGCCACGCTACGCTCGCAATGACAATAGTAGCAGTATATTTTAGCAACGTTAGCAAGCGTAAATGTATTTACGCGGGCATAACACCAAAAATACTGAAAATAAACATCAGCATTTAAACTTTCAACTTTCAACTTTAAACTTTCATCCCTAAACTTTATAATTTGATATAGTATAATTT
>CAVCHC010000035.1:0-9192 GCA_963602035.1 Acutalibacteraceae bacterium
TAATTATTTATTTTTATTAAATTATTTGCACAATTATTAACTTATGGTATAATAAATTAAGAAAAATAAAAAGGGTAAGGGTGGTATGGAAAAATATATTATTGGTGAAAAGTTTGATAAAGAATTTGATTTTCGTGAGACGTGTTTTGGGATTTGCGTTAAAGATGATAAAATTTTGTTGACTTTTAAGGCTAATAAAAATGAATATGCGTTGCCCGGCGGTGGCGTCGAAAAAGGCGAGAATTTTGAGGCGTGCCTGAGGCGTGAGTTTAAAGAGGAAACGGGCTATGAGATAAAATCAATTGGCGAACTGGCTACGATTGATTGTTTTTGGCTGGCGGGCGGAAAGTGGCCGATGGAGTCGCTAGCCAATATTTTTGTTGTTGAGGTCGGGGCAAAACGCGAGCCGACCGAAGAGGGCTGCGAGGCGCGATGGTGCGAGTGTAGTGACGCTGAAAATATTTTGCAACTACCGTATCAAAAGAAGGCGCTTGAAATTTATTTGGCAAGAAAAAACCAGTCGTCAAACGCAAAATAATTAATTAAAATAATATTTTGTTGCGGGCGGTGGGCGTAAAAACGCGTAAATGAGCGATTAAAACAATATAAAAAATACCCGAAAATATTTTGAATTTTTTTGGTGGAGTTATATAATAATTTTGGATAAAGGGGGAGTGAAATGAAAAATTTGATTGTTTATTTTTCGTATTCGGGCAACACGGATAAGTTAGTTCGCGAGGTCAACAGAGAGTTTGGGTTTGACGCCATTCGTATAGAGCGCGCCGAGCCATATTCAACCGATTATGACACCTGCGCGTACGTTGAAGCCAAACAAGAGTGGGAGAAGCGCATAAAGCCGCAAATCAAGCCGCTTAATGTTGACTATTTTAAGTATGACAATATTTTGTTGTTTTTTCCTGTTTGGTGGTACACGTTTCCTATGCCAATCGCGACGTTTGTTGGCGAGTTAAAGGGGTACAAGGGCGGCGTGTATGCGTTTGCTAACAGTTACACAAATGACCCTGCGTATATGGACAACTCTATGTGTGATCTTAAAGCGCTTGATAAAAACATCAACTTTAAAACCGGGCTTTTGAACAAAAACGCAAAAGCACACATCGATTTCATAAAAAACATATAAATTTCCGCCGAAATGGCGGTTTTTTGTTGAAATCAATTGTAATTTTTGTTATCATAAATAAAATTTAGGAGGTTTTTTATGGAAATTAGGCAACTTGAAAAGCGAGACGCACCGCAATTTTCTGCGCTTATCGTTAATATGTATTCGCACCTTGATAACTTAGAGTGGTTCACGCCCATGCCGTATGACCTTGAAAACGTTGAGGGTATGATTGCGCACCCGCGTTTTTATATTATCGGCGCGTTTGAAGACGGGAAATTGGTTGGGGTTAGTTCGCTTGATTATAAGTGTGGCAAACTTATTGGAAAGGTCGATTTTCCGGCTGGTTGCAATACCGAAAAGTTGGTGGAAATCGGGTTTAACCTTGTCCATTTTGACTTTCGCGGGCGAAAAATTATGCAGCAACTTATTGACGTTTTGCTTGAAAAAATTAAAAGTGACGGCTTTGAGTGGGTGTTTACTAAGGTTCACGAAGACAATATTGCTAGCAACAAGTCGTGCTTAAATAAAGGTTTTGAAAAATGGTGCCACCTAAAAAAAGAGGTAGACAAAGCCGAGTTTAAGGCGCTGGCGGACGCTACATTTTTCAGCAAAACCGGCAAAGAAAACGCAAGATTAACCCTTGACAAGTTTAAAAATTGCGATAAAATAATAGTTGAATATAATATTTTATTGAAAAAATTGTAAGGAGGGTTGGTTATGAAAGATTGGTTTCAAAACGAGGGGATGGCCGCGATGTTTTATGCAGACAAGCAGGAGGCGGCCGACAAGTTGTATCGATTGGTTTTAAACTATGACTTTGCGTTTACGCTTGAAGATATAACTAGCGACGCGTTTAAAATCTGCCCAGAATATTTTTCTAAACAGCAAGTTGCAAATCTGTCAACTGACACGCTTGACGCCGCGCTTAAATCGGGCTTGGTTTATCCTGACAAGGACAGTTTTGGCGTGTATCACTCAGCGCTTGCCGACTATAACCTAACTAAATAGCACATTGCATTTCTTAGCAAAGTAGTGTGAATATTAAGAAGGCAATATAGCGCTGAAAGTTAAAATTGTTGACTAATTGATGCAACATTAACTTGAAATATTTTAAAATACCTTAAAAAATGTTGGGCGAAAGAGCCTGCATTTTTTTGTCTTGACAAAATTTGAAAATGTGATATTATATGCAATATAAAAAATTGTGTAGTGCGTGGCTTAATGGTGGTGGCGGCGAAGTGCTGGGCGGCGCGTGGCGTAATGGTGGTAGTGGCGAAGTGCTGGGCGGCGCGTGGCATAACGATGGTAGCGGCGAAGAGCTGGACGGTGCGTGGCGTAATGGTAGTAGCGGCGAAGAGCTGGGCGATAGGAAATGAGGGCAATATGAAAAAGAAATATGTTAAAGACGTGTTTATGCGCGAGGTTGAAAGCAGGTTGTTTTATGTTGAGGAGTGCCCTGACATTGATGGGGTGGTTGGCATAAAATATATTCAGCGGATGAAAGAGCCTGTCAAAACGCTGTGCAACGGGCGCGAGTATGTTTGGCTTGATAATGGCTATTCAATTCTTGAATATGTTCCGCGCGGGCGGGGCTATAACTGTCGCATCTTTTTTGATGCTGAGAATGTACCGCTTTTGTATTATTTTGACGTCAACGACGGCGTTGGAGTAGACGAGCGGGGCGTTTGGTATAACGATTTGTATCTTGACGTTGTTTGCGAAATGCCAAAAATTACTTGCGGGTGTATGCAGGTGCGCCTTGACGATAGGCAAGATTTTGAGGATGCGTATCAAGCGGGTTTGTTTGACGAAAAGACGTATGCGCGCGGGTTTGATACGGCCGAACAGATTATGGGCGAAATCAATAGCGGTGCTAACGATTGCGTAGGGCGGTCACTGCACGACCTGATGAGGCTTAAAACAAAACTTGGCATAATGGCGGACTTTATTGCTGAAAGCGATGCGATTGAAAAGTAACTAAGGGTTAAACGAAAAGGGCTAAAAACTGCAATTTTAGCGTAAGACAATGAAAAAAGCCGCAAAAAACTTGCATTGTAGCAAAAAAATGCAAAAAATTTTGCGTAAGGTCTTGAAAATTTTAAAAGAATAGTGTATACTTACTTTCGATTAAAGATGGCGTTTGCGATGTGGCGCGCCAATTAAATTTTAAATTAAAAAGGGGACGATTATGAAAACATTTGCATTAGTTTTAATAATTTTAGGTATCATTGCTGTTGTTGGTTTTGCTGTTGCCTTCTTTATGGAAGTATATAAGGTTAACGAAAAACCAGAAGAAAAAGCCGAAGACAAAACTGCTAAACCTGAGGCAGAAGAAGTTGAAGCAAAGGCTGAGGAAGAAGTTAAAGAAGACGAAAATGAAGACGATTTTGACCTTGACGCTATGCTAGCTCGCCTTGAAGCTGAGGCTAACGTTAACAAAACTGAGGAAGCCGAAAACGCTGAGGAAGCTGAGAGTGTTGATGCTGAGCCTGCCCAGGAAAATGCTGAGGCTGAAACGGAAGAAGCCGTAACTGAAACGGCGGACAACAACGAAGAAGAAGTTCAAAACGTTGTTGACGACTTTGAGATAGTTGAGGTTCCTGCTGAAAGTGAAAAGAACGAGGCTAACGAAGCTGAACCCGCCGATGTAGAGGCTAATGACGCTAGCGACAACGCAGCCGAAGAGGTTAGTGGGGAGGCTAACGCTGAAACCGAAGCCGCAGAAGCCGTAACTGAAACTGCTGACGAGGCAGCCGAAACTGAAAATGCTGAGGCTGAAACCGAGGACGCTCAAACGGACAATGGCCAAGTTGTGATTGACGGCGAGCCAACTGACGCGCAAGTTGAGGTTGTTGATGCTGACAACACTAACGGTAAAGTGCTTGTTATTCGCGAGCATACTACTGAGGTTATCCACCACGGTGAAGAAAAGGCCGAAGAAAAAGCTGAGGAAGCGCCAGCCGCAGAAGCCAGCCAAGAAGAGCAAGAGGGCGTTGACCTTTCTTCAAGGCTTGCAAGTGTTCGTGAATCGCTTTCAAAGGTAGAGGCTGACCTTACGCGCGCGCAACGCGACATCAATAAGTATGAGCGTACTGAGCGCAGAATGGCACGTAACCAAAAGTTGCTTGACAAAAAGGCCGAAGACCTTACAAAACTTAACCTTGTTCTTTACAGCGTAACGGATATTAAAAATATCGATGCTGATAAAAAGCAAAAGCAAGAGGAACTTGTTGTTCATATTAACGAGCTTAAATCAAGCATTAAAGACGCGCAAGATTACCTTGACACTAATCGCGAAAAGAATGACAACGCAATCCGTATGAAAACATTCTTTGAGGGCGAAAAGGCACGTCTTGAAGCTGATGAAAAAGAAATCCTTGCACTTATGAAAAAGGATCCAGACGAAGAATAGTCAATAAAAAATCTCCAAATTAATGGAGATTTTTTTATGCAAATTTTTTGTTAATTTTCAAGGGTTTTTAAAAAGTTAATTAAGGCGTGTTGGCTTTCAGTTGACAGGTTTTTAAACGCCTCAACAAATTCAAGCGACTGAAAATTAAGTGCGTCTTGTTTAGAGTCTATAAAAAACTCGGCCATTGAAATGTCAAACGCGTCACACAATTTAGAAAGCGTGTTAATTGAAGGTAAGGTTTTTCTTAAAAACATATTGGACAGGGTAGACTGAGGGATGTCTGCCTTTTCAGCCAATTCATACATAGACCAGTTGCGCTGGGTTCTAAGCCTGTCAATCTTTTCTAAAACATTAATACTCATATGTAATATTATATCTAAAATTTTTTGCGTAATACTACATAAATGAGTTGCAAATAATATACATATGTGTTATAATCTGGATAAAGGAGGTGGCTTATGTCAGAAAATGATAAATGGGAAGAGACGCGCAACACGGTAAACTATACGTCTAAAAACATTTTTGCGATACTTGGGTTAATTTTTGCGTTTATTATCGCGCCAGTTGGCTTGATTTTGTCTATTATCGGTAAAAGCAAGGCGTCACAAGACAACGATGCGTCAAGCGCGAAACTTGCGAAGGCGGGCATTATCGTGTCTATCGTTGTTATGGTGCTTGAAATCATTGCGGTTGTTGCGGTTTATGCTATTGGATTTGGCATGATGAAAGAAACCGTTGATATTGCAAAAGAATTCGGCAACGTGTAATTTTAAGTTTACTTACCCTTTTTAAGTCACCCAAAAGCGCATTAGGCCATATGGGTGGCATTTTTATGTTCATTTTTTATATTTATATTGTATTTTTTGCGGTTTTATTTGACAAACGTATATTAATTTAATACACTTATTATGTATTGGTGTAGCAATTGTTTTTAAGGCAATAATTAATTTTATTAAACTAATTTAGCGATTTAAGCCTTCTTTTATTTGTTTAAAATTTCAAGTTGTGATTTTAAGTGGCTTCGTCTTTTTGCTGAAAGAAAACAAGTTGCACCACAAAAGGGTAAGAGGAATTATGAATAAAAAAACATTTAAAGACATTGATGTTGCGGGCAAGCGAGTGTTGGTGCGCGTTGACTATAACGTGCCGATGGACGAGGGGGGCAACGTTGTTGATGACACGCGAATTAAGGCGACGTTGCCGACGATTAACTATTTAATCAGCCATAACGCGCGCGTGATTTTGTGCTCACACCTTGGCAGGCCAGAGGGTATGTTTAACCCGAAATTCAGCCTTGCGCCGGTAGCAAAAAAGCTTAGCGAGATGCTGGGGCAGCCTGTGTATATGGCGGCGGACGTTATAGGGGATAGTGCAAAAGAGTTAAGTCGCAATCTTAAAGACGGCGAAGTTATGATGCTTGAAAACGTAAGGTTTCATAAAGAGGAAGAAGAGAATGACTCGCGCTTTGCGGCCGAACTTGCAAGTTTAGCGGATATTTATGTCAACGACGCATTCGGGACGGCGCACCGTGCACACGCGTCAACGGCGGGGGTGGCGTGCCATCTGCCAGCAGTTGCGGGCTTTTTGATGAGCAGCGAAATCGTTGCTATGAGCAAGGTGTTAAACGCACCTAAGCTTCCGTTCGTTGTGATTTTGGGCGGGGCGAAAGTGAGTGACAAGATTGGCGTTATAACCAAGCTGTTAAATAAGGCAACCTGCATTCTTATCGGCGGGGCGATGGCCAACACGTTTATCGTTGCCAAGGGCGGCGAGGTTGGGTTCTCGCGCTATGAGAAAGACAAGGTTGAGGTGGCCAAAAAAATTCTTGAAGAGGCCGACCGCAAGAACGTTAAAATCGTATTGCCGACGGACGTTGTGGTTGCAAGCGAGTTTGCGCCTAACAGCAAAAAGAAACTTGCAAGCGCTTATCAAGTGCCAGCTGGGTTTCAGGCGCTTGACATTGGGCCAAAAACTCTTAAAGCGTTTAAGACCGAAATTAAAAAGGCCAACACGATTGTTTGGAACGGGCCTATGGGAGTGTATGAATTTCCGCGATTTAAACGTGGCACGATGAAGGTTGCAAAATATGTTGCTAAAAGTGGCGCGGTAAGCATCGTTGGCGGCGGAGACAGTGTGTCGGCCATAAATGAATCGGGCTATGCAGGGAAAATTAGCCACATCTCAACGGGTGGCGGCGCGACGCTTAAATTTTTAGAGGGCGCAAACTTGCCCGGCGTTGAAATGCTTTTAGATAAATAAAATTGTTGCGTCAATAAAATTATTTAATTTGTTGGCGCTTTTGTTTTTAAACGCACACATTACCTAAATATAAGTTAATTTATGGTATCCTTGTGTTGACTGTGAAGAAATCGAAGTTTAAATTAAGGAGGAAACAAGATGGGGAAGTTTGTTGTTGCTAACTGGAAGATGAACAAAACTATAAAAGAGGCGCGCGAGTTTGTTAATGAATTTAACGCAAAATTGCCTAAAAAATGCAAAAATTGGTGCATTTGTGCGCCATTTACGTGTGTTTTTGCGGTTTTTGATGGGTTAAAGGGCGCGGGCGCTGTTGGCGTGCAGAATATTTATCCGCAAGAAAAAGGGGCGTTTACGGGCGAAATTTCGCCGCAAATGGCGCTTGACGCGGGGGCTACGTGGACAATAATCGGCCACAGTGAAAGACGCAATTTGATGGGTGAAACGGATGAATTTTTGGCAAAAAAAGTCAAATTTGCGCTTGCAAGCGGTCTTAAAGTAATCTTTTGCGTTGGTGAAAAACTTGAAGAACACGGGCGGCTTAAAACTGTTTTAAAGGCCGAACTTAAAGCGTTAAAGGGTATTGACCTGTCTGGCGTGGTGATTGCATACGAGCCGATTTGGGCGATTGGCACGGGGCGCGTTGCAAGCATAGAGGATATAAAACGCGCGCATTTGGCAATAATTGAAACGATTGAAAAACAAAATTGCGTGACGCCCGTCGTGCTTTATGGCGGCAGCGTTAAATCAAGCAACGCGGACGAGATTATGGCGCTTGACGAGGTTGGCGGCGTGTTGGTTGGCGGCGCAAGTCTAAACGCGGACGAGTTCGTTAAACTGATTGAAATTGGAGGCAAATATGAAAGCAAATAAAATAACCACACTTATAATTATGGACGGTGTTGGCATACCGACCGACCTTTCGGTTAGCGCGGTGTTGCCTGAAAATACCGTCAACTTGCGCGAACTTGCAAGCAAATATCCGCATGGCAAGTTGCAGGCTAGCGGACTTGCGGTTGGGCTTCCGTCGTGGCAGACGGGCACGAGTGACGTTGGACATTTAACCATCGGCACGGGCAGGGTAAACTATCAGCCGCTGCAACGAATTAATAATGAAATCGAAAGCGGCGCGTTCTATAAAAACAAGGCGTTTTTGAAGGCGATAAACAACGCAAACAAGAATGACGTGCCACTGCATCTGGTAGGCGTTTGCAGCGACGGCGGGGTGCACAGTCACATTGACCACCTGATTGAGCTTATCAAATTGGCGGCGCAAAAACAGGTAAAAAAGGTATATATTCACTTTATTGCGGACGGACGTGATGCCCCTCCAAAAAGCGCAAAAACGTACCTAAAAGTTGTAAAAAACGCCATAAAACAGTACAAAACAGGCGAAATTGCGGATATTTGCGGCCGATTCTATGCGCTTGACAGGGATAACAACTGGGATAGGGTGCAGGTTGCGTATGACGCCTATACTAAGGGCGCCGCGAAACTTGTAACCAACCTTGAAAAGGGGCTTGATGAGGCGTACGACGCGGGCGAAAACGATGAATTTTTAAAGCCTATCGTGAAAGTTCGGGCGGGCAAGCCAGTGGGGCTTATCAAAAAGGGCGACAGTGTTATCATATTTAACTATCGTGCTGACCGAGAGCGTCAACTTGCGCGCGTGTTCTCAAATGACAACACCTTTGATTGGACGACAAAACTTGACCTTACGCTTGTTACGATGACCAATTATGACGAGGGTTTGGGCGGCGTTGTTGTTGCGTATGACAACCTTAAAATTGACAATATTTTGACGCAGGTTTTAAGCGAGCGTGGGTACAGGCAGCTTAAAGTTGCTGAAACTGAAAAATTTCCGTACGTGACATTTGCGTTTAATGCGGGCAGAAACGAGCCGTTTGAAAATGAAGAGCGCGTTTTGATTGCAAGTGAAAAGTTGGCGACCTATGACGTTAAGCCGCAGATGTGTGCGCGCGAAATTGCTGACGCCACCGTTAAAGGAATTAAATCGCAAAAATATGATGTGATTGTTATTAATTTTGCTAACGGCGATATGGTTGGGCATTCGGGCGTTAAAGAGGCAACAAAAATTGCGGTTGGCGTTGTTGACGAGTGTGTTAAAAAAGTGGTGGATGCAAGCGTAAAGGTGGGCGGAAGAGTAATAATTACTGCTGACCACGGTAACAGCGATTGTATGACTTATCCTGATGGGACGCCGAATAAATCGCATACCAGTGCGCTTGTTCCTGTTATAATTGTTGATAATGATTTTAAATTTAAAAATGCGCGCGAGGCGGCTGAAAGCCCTGAAATTTCAGGTAGTCTGTCAGACATAGCACCTACCATTTTAAAGCTTTTGGGCGAAAAGCAACCGCGCGAAATGACGGGTAAACCA
>CAVCHC010000036.1:0-9056 GCA_963602035.1 Acutalibacteraceae bacterium
ACTATCTAAATACCGAACTAACATTAAATGATAATCTACTAACCAATAATCTTTTGGTTAAATATTTTGATTCTTCGAACAATAAATTTATTCAAGTTGCAGACGTCTTTTCAAACCTATACTATTCTCAGTGCTTAACAAATAAATATGGTGACCTACTAAAAGATTTGAGGCAAAAAAATATATTAAAAGAAATTTTTTATTTTCCTAAAAAACCGCGCTAAGTATATTGACATTGATTTTTGCATATGATATAATGTGAGCGTCAAAGTAAGTCCTGATATAAACGCCGTTATCTAGGTAAGTGCTATGTGTTAGCATCGTCATCAGGCTATTGATGCTTAAAGAGGTGGGCTCGTCTCACCTCTTTTTTTGACCATTCGTGGACTTATCTCTAAAATAATTTAGATAAACCGCAAAACAAAAACCCCTCAACTGAGGGGCTTTATTTTTCACACTTATTTTATTGTTTTTGCAGTTTTTGTTTGCACTAAACTATTTAAGTTCAACAGTTGCGCCAGCTTCTTTAAACTTAGCAACCATTTCGTTTGCTGCTTCTTTGTTTACGTTCTCTTTGATTGTTGCATTTGCAGTTTCAACCATAGCCTTAGACTCAGCAAGGCCAAGCCCAGTGATTTCACGAACAACTTTGATAACAGCGATTTTGTTAGCGCCTACTTCTTTAAGCACTACGTTAAACTCAGTTTTCTCTTCTTCGGCTGGAGCAGCAGCGCCACCAGCAGCAGGAGCAGCAACAGCCATTGCAGCCGCGCTAACACCAAATTCTTCTTCAATAGCATGAACAAGGTCGTTAAGTTCAACAACCGTCATACCTTTAATTTCTTCTAACATTTTTTTGATATCTGCCATTTTAATTTCTCCTTTAATTTTTTGCCTTAATTAGGCGTTTTTCTTTGCGATTTCGTTAACCGCAACAGCAAGCGAACGCATAGGGTTCGTAAGCATACCAAGTAATTGTGCAACCAAAACTTCTTTTGAAGGGATAGAAGCAATAGCCTTGATTTCGTCAAGATTGCAAAGTTTGCCCTCAACGTAACCAGCTTTAACCTTCATAACTTTGTATTTAGTTTCCCCGTCAACCGCAATTTTAGCAGGCGCAACAACGTCAGTATCTGAGAACGCAACCGCAGTTGTTCCCTCTAAAAGGCTGCCGTCAAAATTGATTCCAAGCTCGCTAAATGCACGTTTCATAAGTCTGTTTTTATAAACTTTATAAACGCAACCAGCCGCACGGAAAGCATTTCTAAGCTCAGTTACTTGCGCAACCGTAAGCCCCTTATAGTCAACAAGCACAATCGTTTTTGCGTTGCTAGCATAATTTTTGATTTCATCAACGATAACTTTTTTGTTTTCAAAATTTGCTGACATTTTATTCCTCCTTAAAAGTGTGAAAAGCAATTAAAAAACCCTTATGCAGTCAAAAACATAAGGGTTGAAAAATCAACAATTTGTTTACCTCGGCAAGATATTTAAGGCACCTAAACAGGGCGCCACTTGCTGTCTTTGGCTGTAAGAACTATTTAATTACAGGCCAATTGTACACCAAACCGCGCCCCTTGTCAAGCCTTTTTCAAAATTTTTTAGCCGCCAAACCTTTTAAATAATTTTTTAACTATTCTTTGTTTAGGCTTTTCGCCTTGCCATTTGGAAAATATTTTTTAGCCTTCGCATCAAAAGGTTCACTGAAATTATACATATTAAAAAGTTGAGGCGAATAGCTATCAACACTATCATTTTTAAATTCTTTTGGGTTTTTAGTGATGTAATCAACAATACTGTCAGTAACAATCTCTTTTCGCCCTTTCGGCGTAAGAATGCTAAAATTATTACCATTTTGCTCAATATATAAAATTATTGTTTTTCTTTTATAAATGTAAGTGAACTTTTGAGGCAAATCTACTTTTTTAAAATTAGAAACAAATTCACATTTTAAATAATTTTTAATTTCTTTCAAACACATATCTAACGCCGATTGCTCATTGCTACCAACACCAACCGCGCGACCCCACGTTTCGTCGGCGCCAAAAAACAACAAGTTTGTTTTAGCAGAATACGTCGTCTCTTTAAGCATTGTGTCTTTGCTTAATTCAATAATAATTTCTTCGCCCCCTGCAATTAACAGTAAGTGCTTATACCTATAATCATATTCAATTTTATTTCTTTTAGTTCGATTTAATATACTACCAATTTTTAGCACATTACCCTCCCCTAGCAACAGTAACCAAGTTTATAATTCTTTATTATTAGATTGCCTATTACTTTTTAATATCTTTTTAGCAATATTTTCACATTCGTCAATTTGACGCGTAAATACATTAGCGCCAAAAGAATCAGTAAATATTTCCTTTATTTCATTTGCCAAACCTTGTACATTTGCCTTTTCACACGCTTGCAAATATTTCTCTATCTTGTTAATTTCAGGCAAATATTCATCACACGGACTAAAAGCAATTATGCCAATTGGATCCCAATCATTTATAATTTGAGAAAGCAACCCATTTTCCATTATAGTACTCCTAACAATTTTAACAGTGCAATTATATCTTCTGTAAAATTTGCAGAAGAATATGTTGTAATTAACTCACCTGACTTACTTAGTACAACCGCGCCTTCTTTGGATAGAAATAGAAATTTGCTTCCTTCGGCTTGGCTAAAAACTTTCCCAGAAGAAACAACTTTTTCTACTAATTGTCTAGTCATATTCCTTTCAGTCATTCTTTGCGCGCCATGCATTGTTGTTCTGCTCCAATCAACTTTAATTTTTGGGTTTTTAACGTAGGTGCCATATTTGCCAAATGTATCACCAAATTTTGGCTTTGGCGCAGCAGATGCACCTGAAATACTACCAACCGTCCATCCAGTAACCGCTCCAATAGCAGCACCGATTGCAGCACCACCAACAACCCATCGCCAATCTACTTTTCCATATTCGGAATATGAAATAACACCACCAGCAACACCGCCTGTAATTCCGCCCGCTATTGCGCCCGCTGCTATACAAGCGCCTAAACCAGCACCACAAGTTGCAACAACCGCAGCGGCAACCGCCGATACCACAACAACTGCGACTACTGCCACAACAACTTTTTTCCATAAACGTTTAAACCAGCCACAATTGGCTATCATGCCTGAATCTTGCAACTCGCTTAGAAGCACGCTTTCCCCATCAATATCTAAAAGCGCATCCATTTTACCGTTCTCATCATAAAAAGCAACGCCTTGAATTTCGTCAACTTCTATAAACCCATCTTTATTTATAGTCTTTGCCGAAATTGTTACAGTTCCAGTTTCTGCATCAAAACTAAAATTGTATTTAATTTTAACATCCAAGTCCTCATTGACAGCAGAATCAGCAACCAAATCCAGTTCACTAAAATCATTTAGGTTTAAAGTTTGATACCCTTCAAAAGTTGTTAACCCGTCAGTTGTTTCCAATTGTCCTTCTTCAAATTGATCAAATACGCTTTGGTAATCAAGCATATTAGTATCTGCTTCTATTGTTCTAGAAGCCGTTTGTGTCGTTTTGCCATCACTAGTGTTAGTAAAACTTGTGAATAAGCATGTTAATCCGCATACTATGGCTAAAACACACGAAATTAAAATTAGCTTAATTTTCTTCTTTTTCATATTTTCTCTCCTTTTTTTGCTTTTTTGAAAACACAAATTAGTTTTCTATATATTTCATTACCGTATTGATGGGGATACAATAAGAAATACCATAAATAATACTATTCGTTTTATCCTTTAATCTAAATGTTGTTATTCCAATAAGTCTGCCCTTAGAATCAATTAAAGCGCCCCCACTATTACCGTCAGATATCGTTAAATCGCATTGAATAACATTTTTTACTTTTCCATCATAAGACACATTTACGTGTGGAATCGAAATCGTTCCAACTGTTAAACTAAGGCCATAATTACTCATATTCCCGATAGCATAAACCTCATCCCCTACCATGAGTGAACTGTCATCCCCGACTTTTATCGCCTTTAAACTTCTGTCAGTTACCACAACTTTTAATACGGCAATATCCAAATCAACATCATATTTTACCACCTCTGCCTTTCTATAATCGCGTTCATCTATAAACCTTACATAAATATTGTCAAAAACACAAACTTCCCCTAAGGTTTTATAGTTAATAACATGAGCATTGGTTACTATCGTTCCATCTGTCTTTATAATCTGGCCAGTACCATAACTAACACCGACCTCTTCAGCCTCTGCCTTTACCTCTAACACACTATCTTTGCACATATTAAAAATACCACCAGCCGAAAGTGGCTTGGTGGCGAAAAAATAAGCACTCATAATGAAACTAACAATGCTAATGATTGAAACACAAACAAATGCTAATACAAATAAAATTTTCTTTTTCATAACTGCTAGTATTATACAACTATAATTCTATTTGTCAATATTGAATAGTGTTATTTATAAAAATTATAGTCCATAAATTATATACCACACAAAAAAGTCCTTGGCAGGTTGGGGGGTGCCCCCGGTTTGCAAAAGGACTTTTGTATTTTTATCTTTCCATTACATCGCAAGAAATATGTTTACATGTTTTCGCGTTTAAGAAACTGGCGTTTACATTTAACGTTAATAAGTAAGCGCGGTGTTATCTTTCCATCTCATCGTAAGGGACAAGCGCGGTTTTGTTATCGTGGCGAACAAGCGCAGTTGAAGGTCTGCTTTGTTGCGCCGCATTGAGATTTTGTGCGCCATTATTTGCCCCAGGCACTAACGCTGTGGTCTCGCGGCCAGCTGGCACATTTTCACGCCCACGCTCTTGCGACAGTATTTGGTCTTTTGGCACTAAGCCGCCAGCAAATTTTGTGCTGAGGTCGTGCTTTTGTTTTGCTGTGAATTTAGCAGCAGCAAGCGCGGCTGGCAACTCTTGTTTTGCGCCAACACGCTTAGATTTTGAAAGCTTAACAAGCCCGTCAAGCTCGCGCGATTTTTCTTTCATTTGTTCAAGCACGCTGACCTTGTCAAGCCCACTGCTTGCATAGTCATTATCGCTGAAATTCGTTGCACGCTCTATATTATTAAGCAGCGCAACCGCCGCGTTAAACTTTTCAACTCGCTCGGCGGCGTTATCTGGGTTCTCGCGCGTTAGGCGGCTGATACCCTCTTGCTCTTCATAAAGTCTGTTATGCTGAAAGTCAGCAATTATCTGCATTTGCGCCTGTGCGTCAGCAAAAACTTGCTCTTTAAGTTCAGCAGACTTGTCGCCTACAACTGACGTCTCTCTGCGCTTTTCAAGCTTGCGCGCGATGGCATCTTTTTGCTTACCACTTGCGCCATCAAGTTTGTTAGCAAGTCTCGCATTTTCGCGGGTTTCGCGTGCCTCGTCAGCACGAACTGCCGCTAACTCTTCAAACCTTTGCTGCATTTCAAGTTGAGCGGCAACTACCTTAGATTTTGGCGTTTTTCGCTCGCCTTTACTTTTGAAAAGCGACTCTAAAACTTCAAGCGTTTCGGCGCTGCAATCGGCCATAACAAGGCTGTACGCCAACTCGTCAGCACGCTTATAGTTAAGCTGCTTGAATAACACAAACGCGTCAATCTTGCTTGAACATTCTTTAAGGTATTCAAGTTTGTTTTCAAGCGACTCGCGCGCGGTTGCGTTACTCTTTTGCTGATACTTCTTTTTAGCCAACTCTTTGGCGGTTTCAGCCGTTTTCTCTTCGGCCGTTTTAGCCGCAATTTTAAGTTTTTCAGCGCTTACCGTCACGCGTTTGTCCGCCGAGTTAACAATCGACGAAATCTCGTCAGCCACCTCAACCATAATCTCTTGGTTGCGCGCGTCAATCTCGGCATCAACCTCTTGCGCACGCGTTTTAGCAAGGTCAATTTGCGTTGAGAATGCGGCCAAGCCTTGGGCAATAACCTCTTCGTCTGCCCCGCTGTTAGCAAGCGACACGCGCCCCAACTCGCTAAGCGCCTTAAACGCCTTTTGACGCGTAACTAACACGCTCTTTTTCTTTTTAAGGTCGTCATAACTTAACTCGTCGTTAGGTGCATAGGCAACAATGGCTGGCGTTGGCTTAATAACGCGCCCGTCAGTATACGTACGCGCAACAAACTTGCCATAATAGTCGCACACCGCGCGCTCATACTCACTTCGCGCAACAAACTCGCGTTCACGCGCATCCGCCGCCCCACGCCTTTTTATCTCTTTGGCCTCTTCCATATTAGCAAACGCCTCGTCGTCAAGGCGCATAAAGTCCGCCGGCGTAATCTCGTCAAACTCGCCCGCGTAATCATCTTCAAGCGCACGGTTCATTATGCCAAACATCTCTTCGTGCGTAAGCCCCTCGCTCTCACGTTGCAACTCAGCAATCGCCTCGTTTCGCTTAGCGTTAGCGCGCGCGGTTCGATCTTTGGTTGCGGTTTTAACAATCGCACGTGGCGCCGCTGGCACAACTCTTGTCTCTTTTGGTGCTTTGTTAGGGGTAACAAGACGCGCAGCCAAGGTTGGCTCAGTCTCATAAACCTCTTCATCATCAAGCGGAACCCCCGCCGTTACGTCGCTAAGGTCATCAAACTCGTCGCTCGCCAAACCCTCTTCTTGCATCTGCCTTGCCTTGCGAACTTCGGCGATTTCCCTCTCAGCGGCCGTTTTAATATCATTATGAATGCGGTGCAACTCGGTTAATCGTGCCCTTGTTGTCTCTTCATTTTCAGTCTCATCAGCACGAACAATAGCGCGTGGTTGCTCGTTAGCGCGAACAATAGCGCGTGGTTGCTCGTTAGCGCGGACAATAGCATTTGTGCGCCCCGTTACGTGTTCGTTTCTTTCAGGGTATGCGTTTTCAGCCTCTGGCTCAGTGCCAAGAATAGCCGAAAGCGACTTGCTGCGCTTACCATTACGCTGTTTTCGCGCGTTAAATTCCTCGCGGTCTTTGTTCATATCAAACGCAGGGACAATCGCGGTTTGCTTATTTTCAACTGGCACAACCGCCGTTTGAGGCTGGCTGTATCTGGTAACCGCCGTCTGCTGAGGCTTACGTTCCCGCGCGGCCGTTTCATTTCTTGCGCTGGTAATAAGTTCATCCAAATCACGACCATAACCCGCCGAAATTGCGCTGCCCCGATTATTATTGTAATCAGGTTCTCTTTTAGGTTCCTGCGCCGGCTCTGCATTTCTTTGAACTCGCACCTGTTCGCGTGTTTGTTCGCCCGTTTGTGCGGCTTGCGTGTTTCGTGCGGCTTCAAAATTTTGCGCACGTGCTGGCGTTTGGTTTGCCCTTACTCCCGACTTACCTGCGCCCATAAACGAGTTGACAATGTCAAGGTCTTCGTCAAAATCTCGTGACGCATTACGCTGTTTACGCTGTGCGGCCGCCTTTTCAGCCTCGCCCAAAAGGTCTTCAAAATTAAGTTCGTCTTCATCCGTTGGATAACTTGCAACAAAGCCCGTGCCCGCGCCGAATTTGTCAACGATTGGCTGGGTTGACGCCTTCATAGTCGTCGTGCGGGTTGGCTGGCCGTTTAGCTGGTCTTTGGTTAAGGCCGCCTCGCTTATATCTTCTAAATCAATGCCGTTTTGCTGCGCGTTGCCCGTGCGCGGATTAGCGGTGTCAATAAACACCGTCTCGTCGTCGTTTTGCATTTCGCCCGCGCCTGATGCGCCACTGCCACTGACGCCGTTTTGAGGGTTAGTGCCTACGCCTGAGATAACGTCCTCTCGTTCGCCCACGTCGTAGCCAGCCGTGCCCGCGCCGTTTTGGTAAGCGTTCGCACGTTCCGCAGTTGCCTCCGTTTCGCCGCGCACCATCGCCTCAACGCCCGGAGAAAGAATTTTTTCTTCGTCGTCCGTCTTCGCGCCGCCCTCACTTGATTTGTCTTTCTCTTCGGGTTTATCAGCAGTTTTTTCTGCCCCGCTGGTGATAACGGTTTCTTTCTTAGTTTCTTTTGCGGCCTCTTTCTCTGTATCCGTTGTTTTTTCAGGCGCACGCTCGGCCTCTTTCGCGCTTTTGACGTATTTAAGCCTTTCTTCAAGCCTAGCATCAGCCGCTGCTGGGTCAAAGCCCGCTTCATAGCGATACCCGCCGCGCAACTCACTGTTTACATACTTTTGATATTTTTTAAAGTCTTTCCTTGCGGCCGTTTGTGCGTCTTCAAGCGCCTTTTCTTCTTCTTTGGCCTTTTTAACGTCCATGTTCGCCGCAACCAAATCAAGTCTGCGTTTTTCGTAAGACTTTTTCATTATTCTAAGCCCCAACGCGCCCGAACCAACCGTAAGCGCGCCAAGCATCAACGCTGGCATAAACTTAACCGAGTTATACCACGCGTAAATCGCAAACGACCCAACGCCGCCCACAACCGCCATGGTAATAAGCGCAGGAAGCACTGGCAAAAGCATCGCAAGACGCTTTAAAAACCTTTTTCGGCGCGCCTTTTTAAGTTTCGTTTTGCCCTCTTTAACGCTGTTTTCGGCGTCTTCAACCGCCTTGTATTTCGTCTCGATTTCTTCAAGCGAATATTTTCGTTCGCCGTCAAGGTGCTTAATAGTCTCTTTCTCGGCGATAGGCTTACCCGTTTCAACACTGTGCGACAATTCTTTTGTAAAGCAATAATAGCTTTCGTCAAGGTCAGCAAGCGTTGCCATATCGTCAACACTGTCACTATCCTTGCCGTTTATCGCCTTGGCCATCTGCGCAAGCGCCGTGTATTTAACCTCAAACTCCTCGCGCTTTCTGCGACTTTTAGTAAAAGACATAAAGTGAACAACGTTTTTAACACTGTCAGGGTCTGGCGTTTTTCCGTCAAACATAGACGCAAAACTTGCGGGGTTCGCTTTAAGCCTTTCGCGCGCCTCGTTAAACTCTTTAATATATTTTTTAAGTTCGATGTACGACTTAGTTGAATTTAAAACTCCAACCATAATTTTCCCTCTTTGTTTATTAGTTATAGTTATTTTAACATAATTAAATTATAAAAACAATAGAATTTCAAACAATTTTTGCAAAAATGGCCAAAAAAGACCAAATTTTGCCTGCTTTGATAAATTACGACATTAATT
>CAVCHC010000037.1:0-8979 GCA_963602035.1 Acutalibacteraceae bacterium
AAAAAGTTAATTGGTTTTGGGGATTGAAAGCAGTTGTGATGAAACAAGCATTTCGGTCGTGCGTGACGGGCGTGAGGTTTTGTCTAACGTCATTTCAAGCCAGATTGACATCCACAAGTTGTATGGCGGTGTGGTGCCAGAGATTGCAAGCCGCAACCACGTTAAAAACATCAACGCCGTGTATCGTCAGGCGCTGGCGGATGCGGGCGTAACCCTTGATGACATTGACGTTATCGCCGTCACCTATGGCGCGGGGCTGTTGGGCGCGCTGGTGGTTGGCGTGAATTTTGCTAAGGCCTTAGCGTACGCGTCGGGCAAGCCGCTTGTTGCTGTTAACCATATCGAGGGGCACATCGCGGGCAATTATTTAACCTATCCCGACCTTAAACCGCCGTTCGTTTGCCTTGTTGTAAGCGGGGGGCACACGGCGCTTTTTGATATGCCAACTTACACCGAAAAGCACCTTTTGGGCACCACGCACGATGACGCTATCGGCGAGGCGTTTGACAAGGTTGCGCGCGAGTGCGGCTTGACGTATCCCGGGGGGCCAAACGTCCAAAAGGCGGCCAAAGAGGGCGCTCCTAACATCAAATTTATTCACAAGCCAAGTTATAAAACGGACTTTAATTTCAGTTACTCTGGCCTAAAAACGGCGGTAATAAATTATATCCACAACAAAAAGCAAAAGGGCGAAGAGGTTAATTTCGCCGACGTTTGCGCGTCGTTTCAAGAAGAAGCCACTGACCAAGTTGCCATAAAAGCGATAAACGCGGCGGTCAGGTCAAGCGCCAAAAAACTGGTTATAAGCGGCGGCGTTAGCGCCAACCTTCGGCTGCGCGAAAAACTTGACACACTTGCGTTGGAGGCGGGCGTTAAGGTTTTTTACCCCGAACTTAAACTTTGTACTGACAACGCCGCAATGATAGCCAGCGCCGGCTACTATAACTTTGTTGCGGGCAAACCGACGGCCGACCCACTTACCCTTGCCCCAACCAGCATCATCGACCTTTAAAACGCGTATACCATCGCCCTTTAAATCGTTTATATTGATAATTAATATATAAATATGTTAATAATTATATATATCGGTCAGCCTATGAGCAATAATGACTGGTGCGATGTTGGCTTAGTAAAAGCGCGTTGTTGAGTTAGGGAAGGCGCGTTGTTGGGTTGTAATGATAACGCGTTGTTAAAATTATTGCTTACTGATGGCGCTTGGCAAAATTGTTAGAATAGTCAGTCCGCCTACCTAAGGCTAAAAAATGCTAGAAAACCTAGCCAGCGGGCGGGGTTCAACAAAAAAAGTCAAAAAAGTGCGCAAAAGCCATTGACAACAACCCGTCCGTGTGTTAAAATACCATTGCACCGAAATCGGGTGTTAATTTTTTAGGAGAAAAAGTTATGAGAACTAAGATTACCCTTGAATGCACAGAGTGCAAACAAAGAAACTATGATGATTACAAAAACAAAAAGAATGATCCTGACCGTATTCAACTTAACAAATACTGCCCATTCTGCAAAAAACACACTTTGCACAAAGAAGCAAAATAATTTTTAAGTAGGAGCAAGGTATGGCAAAAAATAAGCAAATTAAGCCTGAAACGCTTAACGCACCAAATGCGCAAGACGAAAGCGTAAACAAAAAGGCAAAGCCCGCAAAAGATAAAAAGGCGAAAAAGGCAAAGGCAAACGCGCAACCAAAAAGAAGCCGAATGAAAGAAACGTTTGGCGAACTTAAAAAGGTAAGCTGGCCAACCTTTGGCAAAACTATGGCACAAACTGGTATGGTTATCGGCGTTGTGGCTATTTTTGCGCTGCTCGTTTTGGGTGTAGACTTGTTTTTGGGCTGGATTTTTGGGCTGATTTCAGGTTAAGGAGAAACTTATGAATAATGTTGCCGATATTGAGCCTAAGTGGTATGTAGTTCATACCCTTTCAGGCTATGAGAATATGGTTTATGACAACCTTATCAAAACCATCAACAAAAATGACCTCGCCGAAAGCATCTTAGAGGTCAAAATCCCTATGGAAGACGTTATCGAAGAGAAAAACGGCAAGAAAACGGTTGTGCAACGCAAAATGTTTCCGTGCTACGTCCTTTTAAAGATGAGGTATCAAGACAATTTGTGGCACACGATTGTTAACACGCGCGGCGTAACGGGCTTTGTTGGCCCTCAGGGCAGACCATTGCCTTTAACCGATGACGAAATTCGTAAGATGGGTCTTGAAAAAATCAAGGTTGATATAACGGTTAACGTTAACGATAACATCAAAATCATCAGCGGGCCACTTAGCGGCTTTGTTGGCGAGGTTGTAAACGTTGACGGCGAAAACCAAAAGTGCAGAGTTAATGTTGAGATGTTTGGCAGGCAAACTCCCGTTGACGTTGACTTTGACCAAATCGAAATTGTTGACTAATCTTAGTGCTTTATGTTGATTTAATCTGGACTAACAGGCCAGTTTAAATAAAGTGGGAGAGGTAAATTTTTTCATGCCTCATTAAAACCACAACTTGAAGAGATTCAAAGGAGAAGATTATGGCACCTGTTAAAAAAATCAAAGCAGTTGTTAAACTTCAATTACCAGCCGGTAAAGCAACAGCTGCACCTCCTGTTGGTTCAATGCTTGGACCATACGGAATTAACTTGCCTTCTTTTGTTAAAGACTTCAATGACAGAACCGCCGCTCAGGCCGGGTTTATTATCCCAGTAGTAATCACTATCTTTGAAGATAGGTCGTTTACTTTCATCTTAAAAACCCCACCAGCAGCCGTTTTAATCAAAAAGGCTTTAAACATTGAAAGCGCAAGCGCAAAACCAAACAAAGAAAAAGTCGGAAAGTTAACCCAAGAACAAGTAAGAAAGATTGCTGAACAGAAAATGACTGACCTTAATGCTGCAAGCGTTGAGGCTGCTATGAGTATGATTAAGGGCACCGCGCGTTCTATGGGCGTAACGGTTGAAGAATAAGGAGAGCAAGATGAAACACGGAAAGAATTATGTTGCTGCTGCGGCTAACGTAGAAAAGCAAAAAACATACGAAGTTCGCGACGCTCTTGCCCTTGTTGTTGACAATGCAAAAGCAAAGTTTGATGAAACCGTTGAACTTCACGTAAAATTGGGCGTTGACCCAAAGAACGCTGACCAACAGGTTCGTGGCTCAGTTGTTCTTCCTCACGGAACTGGTAAAACCGTTCGCGTGCTTGTTATCGCAAAAGGTGACAAGGCTGACCAAGCAAAAGCTGCTGGCGCAGACATCGTTGGCGCAGAAGAAATCATCGATAAGATTATGCGCGAAAACTGGCTTGACTTTGACGCGTGCATCACGACCCCAGACATGATGGGCCTTGTTGGACGTATCGCAAGAGTACTTGGACCTCGCGGTTTGATGCCAAACCCAAAGAGTGGTACTGTTACTCCTGACGTTGCAAAAGCCATCCACGATATCAAAGCTGGTAAGGTTGAATACCGTCTTGATAAGTTCGGTATCATCCACTGCGCTATTGGTAAAAAGAGCTTTGGTGTAGACAAACTTGAAGAGAACTTCACCAGCCTTATGGACGCTATCGTTAAGGCAAAACCACAGGCGGCTAAGGGTACATACCTTAAAAGCATCACGGTTGCCAGCACGATGGGGCCTGGGGTTAAAACAACCTACCGCATTTAGGGGGTAAAAAGTTAATATTTGGCGATAAACGCCAAAATCGCAAGACGGAAACCGAACGCGAGTACGAAAAAGTACACTTATTCGGTATTCCGCCTTTTATTTTGGCGCAACTCAACCCAATCTTAACTTTTTACACGTAACTAAGGTATTACTTTGTAATATAAATTGTTATTGCGAGGAGAAACATTTTTACTCACGTGCAAGCGGGCTAGTCAAACACGTTCGTGTTGCGACGAGGTGAGTGGGGCACAAACAATCGGCGGGAAAAGATTTTTACAAACAAATATTTGGTGTTGGGTGCGGGCTAGGAAATATAAGGCAAAAACGCACTTTTAAACATAGTTTTTAACACCTTTTTAACAAGTTATTAACAAGTTATCAACAAATTGTTAATAACTTTTTTATTTTGCGTGCGGTAATTTGTCGAAAAAGCGACCATCGAAATGCTTCGCCTAACTTTTAATTTTAAAAGCTAAACATACTTTATTAAGCGGTTGCAAAATAATTAAAGTGAATATCGGGCGTTTTTACAACGCGTTTGCCAAATAATTATTGAAAATGTTTTGCGTTTTTGTGGGGCTGTGATATAATCAAAAAAACGGGGATAAAATGGATATAACTTTTAGAGACTTTATTATCGGCGACTTTGAGGGCAAAGTAGAGCTTTATGGTGGCCTGTGGTGCAACTTGCATATAATATTGATGGTGCTTTTGGCGGTGTGGCTGATTGCGTGCGCCATCTGGTTTTATAAAAAGCCGGCGTTTGCGCGCAAGTTTTGCTATATGTTGTGTTGGGTGATGATAATCTCGCGCCTTGTAAGGATAGCGGTGTTGTTTATCGTTCGGGGCGACAGTTTTGTTGAAATCTTGCCTTGGCATTTGTGCCACATCCTTGCGTTTGTGTTTCCGCTTTATTACTTCACGCGCGCCAAGTTCTTCGCGCTGCCAGTTTTGTTGTTGACCTTTTTCGGCGGTATTTTAACCTTTGTTTTTGGCGATTATTATAAATACGCAATGATGAGTTTTCTTGACATCGAAAGCATCGGGCTTCACTTTATGATGCCAACCGTTGTTATCGGCGCGCTGGCGGGCGGAGTTTTAAAGCTTGACTTAAAGCAGGTGTGGGAGATTCCTATCGCGCTGGCCGTTTTGGTGGGCTATGCCTGCCTGGGCAACTGGCTGGTTCCGGGCGCCAACTTTATGTATCTCAAATCAAACGGCCTGCCTTTTGACCTCTTCCCGGGGCACAGTCATCTGTATACCTACGCCGTTGTTGCGGCCATCCTTATAACGGCCTTTTTGATACCATTCATCATCGCCGCCATTGTTAAAAAGCAAAAGCAAAAGCGCGCTGCCGACTTACAGCAGCACTACCTCTACGGCCGCGCACCCAAAAGTGCTAAGTAACGTAATAGATAATTCAATGCGATTAGAAACTATAAAAATATTATCCGCTGTTAAGAGGCGGATTTTTTATTGGCAAATTCTTGACAAGTGGGGCGGGAGTGGGTAAAATAGAGGTTGAAAAACAATGACGGAAGACACGGCGCTGCGGCCGCGCGATTAAGAGAGGTGTTGGTTGGTGAAAAACACTATCGGGCGCGCAGAGGTTATCACTTCCACCAGTTGCTTTTTTGAACAATGACAAAAACGTTGTTAAGTTAAAAGTTAAAAGTGAAAAGTGAAAAGAAATTGCTGGTGAATGCAGTTGTCTAATGCGAAGAACGTGGATATGTGGCAATCTCAGCAGTTTTAGAGTAGGGCAGCAAGCGTAAATATATTTACAACGAACACTAACTGGAACGTAAGTGGAAGTTTGGTGAGTGTAAATATATATACGCGAAGTTTAAGAGGACTTATACCCCCTCTGTCTAGTGTCGCTCTGCGCTCCACTGCGACCATTCTCCCCCAAGGGGGCGATGGCTTGCGCTGGTAATGTTGGGCTATTATCCTAATAGGGGGATTACCACGTCGCTTGCGCTCCTCGTAATGACAAAAATTATCGGCCGCATTTCAACTTTAAACTTTCAACTTTACACTTTAAACTTTGCTAAGTGGTTTGTCATTAATTAGAAAAAGTCGGGGCTTCCCGTTACAGAAGAGGTGAGTGATGGCTCATAGGCAATATCAAGTGGTTTTTCCTTAGCGGATTCTTGATTTGCTAAGGATTTTTTGTTTAAAGGAGAAAAAAGATGTATAAAAAGGTTGAAACAAAACTAGATTTTGTTGCTGGCGAACTTGAAGTTATGCGCTTTTGGAAAGAGAACAAAATTTTTGAGCAAACGATGGACAAAAATCGTGGCCGCAAGGTGTTTTCTTTCTATGAGGGGCCGCCAACGGCTAATGGCAAGCCGCACATTGGTCACCCGCTTACCCGCGCGATGAAAGACGTTATCCCGCGCTTTAAAACCATGCAGGGGTATTTTGTTCCGCGCAAGGCCGGGTGGGACACGCACGGCCTGCCAGTTGAAGTTGAGGTTGAAAAAACCAAGGGCTTTAACGGTAAGCAAGACATTGAAAAGTATGGCGTTGAAAAGTTTATCGAAGATTGCAAGGCCAGTGTTTGGAAGTATAAGCAGGTTTGGGAAGACATAACCGAGCGCTTTGGCTATTTTATCGATATGCAACACCCATATATTACCTATGACAACAACTATATCGAAAGCGAGTTTTGGGCGCTTAAAGAGATGCACAAAAAGGGGCTTATCTATAAGGGGCACCGCATTGTTCCGTATTGCCCACGCTGCGGCACGGCGCTTTCAAAAAGCGAGGTAGAGCAAGAGGGCGCATATAAGACGCTTAAAGAGAAAAGTGTTTACGTCAAATTTAAAAGCCTTGACGAAGACGACACCTACTTTTTGGTTTGGACGACCACGCCGTGGACGCTTCCAAGCAACGTGGCGCTTTGTATGAACCCCGACGAAAAATACGCCAAATTTAAGGCGGACGACGGACACAATTACATAATGCTCGCGGGCCTTATCCCAACCCTTTTTGAAGAGGGCACTTACACGATTTTAAACGAGAAACTGGGGCGAGAGTATGAGTACCACAAATACGCGCCTATGTTTAACTACGTCGCAAGCGAAGTTAAATGCGGCTATTTTGTTACCGTTGACAGCTATGTTACCGTTGAAGATGGTACGGGCATTGTCCACATCGCGCCGGCGTTTGGTGAAGATGACTATCAGGTTGGCAAGCGATACGGCCTTACCTTTGTTCAGCTAATTGACGACCAAGGTAAGTTTGACAAACGCGCGGGCACCCTTTCAGGCCTTGGCGCAAAGGCAAGCGACCCAACCGTGATTGAAATGTTAAAGCAAAGCGGGCAGCTGTTTAAAGTGCATATGTTTGAGCACAATTATCCGCACTGCTGGCGCTGTCACACGCCGCTGCTTTATTACGCACAAAGCGCGTGGTTTATTAAAACTACCGCCGTTAAAGACCAACTGGTTAAAAACAACGAGAGCGTTTATTGGCTTCCTGAAACCATCAAAACGGGGCGAATGGGCAACTTTTTGAAAAACAACATCGATTGGGGCATTTCGCGCACGAGGTTCTGGGGCACGCCGCTTCCGTTCTGGGTTTGCGATTGCGGGCACTTTGAGGTTATCGGGTCAAGGCAAGAACTTGAAGAAAAAACGGGCGCCGCGCATGACTGTGACCTGCATAAACCTACGCTTGATAAACTAACCTTCGCGTGCCCACACTGTGGCAAAACGATGCACCGCACGCCTGAGGTTATGGACTGTTGGTTTGACAGCGGCTCGATGCCATTTGCGCAATACCATTATCCGTTTGAAAACAAAGAGATGTTTGAAAAAACTTTCCCTGCGAACTTTATCTGCGAGGGCATTGACCAAACGCGCGGGTGGTTTTATAGTCTGCTTGCTATCAGCACGATTTTGTTTGGCAAGTCGCCTTACACATCTTGCACGGCGCTTGGACTGGTTAACGATAAATTCGGCAAAAAGATGAGCAAGTCATTGGGCAATGGCATTGACCCTTGGGATATTTTAAACAAAGAGGGGGCGGACGCGCTTAGGTGGTATTTCTATAACAACTGCACGCCGGGCGTAAGCCTTAACTTTAACGAAGACAACCTTGTTGAGCTTCAACGCGCGTTTATGGGCACGCTTTATAACAGCTATGCCTTTTACATCCTTTACGCCGAGATTGACAAGTTTGACCCAACCCGCCACGACCTTAAAAAATGCAAACTTTCGATGCTTGATAGGTGGCTTATCAGTGAGTTTAACGCGCTTGTTGAGTTTGTAACAGGCCGTCTTGAAAAGTTTGATTGCCTGTCTTCAAGCCGAAAGATAACCGAGTTTGTTGATAACCTTTCAAACTGGTATATCCGTCGTTCGCGCGAAAGATTTTGGGCAAGCGGCGAGGGCGAAGATAAGATTGCGGCCTTTATGACGCTTTACACCGTTTTAAGCGGGCTGGTTAAGCTGATTGCGCCTTTCGTTCCGTTTATAAGCGAAGAAATCTATCAAAACCTTGTGCGTTCGGTAGACAAAACCGCGCCTGTATCCGTGCATTTGTGTGAGTACCCAGTGGCAGGCAAGGCCTTTATCGACGCCAGCCTTAACGAGGGTATGGAAGAGACGCTTGAAATCGTTAACCTTGGCCGAAGAGTGCGCAACACGGCGTGCTCACGCGCAAGGCAGCCGCTTTCAAAATGCATTGTGTGTCTGGTTGGTGAAAACAAGTTAAACGACGAACTTAAAGCGCTTATCGCGGGCGAACTTAACGTTTTAAGCGTTGAAACTATTAAAGACGCGTATGAATTTGTGTCTTACAGCCTTAAACCTAACCTGCCTGTTTTGGGGCCAAAATATGGCAAAAAGATTGGCGCTATACGAAACGCGCTGGCGGCGGTGGACGCAAATGAGGTGGTTAAATCTGTACGCGCGGGCAACACGTTTAACCTTAATATTGACGGCGAAACGATAGCCCTAACCGAGGCCGATTTGTTTATCGAAATCAAAAACAAAGAGGGCTTTGCAAGCGAAAGCAACGGCGCGGTAACCGTTATTATTGACACGACGCTTACCCCACAACTAATTGAAATGGGCAACGTGCGCGAGATTATTTCAAAAATTCAAAACCTAAGAAAAGACAGCGGTTTTGAAGTGACTGACCACATCAAACTGTGCGCTAATGGCGCGGCCGAGGCGCTTGACGTAATCGAAAGAAACGCCAAAACTATCGAAAAAGAAACGCTTTCAACACTGGTTAAAACCAAAGAGGCGTTTAGGTTTAAAACCGAGGCAAGTTTGTCAGTAGGCAACATCCTTTTAATGA
>CAVCHC010000038.1:0-8428 GCA_963602035.1 Acutalibacteraceae bacterium
TTTTAACAGAGGACAAGAATATGGCAATTACATATGTTTCAAGTTTTAGTGAATTAAAAACGGCGGTTGAGGGGGCAGAGGCTACTGAGATTGTTGTGACCGAAGATATTACGTTTCTTTCGGGCGGAATACGTGTCAATACTACTCGCGCGGCGCTCAGCATAGATTTTGGCGGAAAGACGGTTACGGACTATAACGACCTAAGTTTTGGCAACGCGCTGAATATCGCGGCCACATCAAGCGCGGTTTCGGTCACGGTCAAAAATGCTGTCTGGCTTGGGCGCAACTACTATGGCGTTGTGGCGGTTGCGGACGGCAGCACGAATACCACAATTAACCTTGAAAATATCACGTACACAGGCCCGCAGTTTGTTTATAACAAATCGGGAATTACCAACATCTCAAACTGCAACGTGACACTTGCGCAAAATGGCTCGTCGGCGGCACCACAAGAGTTTTGTGAGGCCAATCGGCTTAGTCTTGCAGGCAACGTAACGGTCAATTCCGGCGCAACGGGCACGGCGGTTTTGTGGTTCACGGTGGCCAACTCCGCACTTACGATTAAAGAGAACGCCGTTGTTAAAATCGATGCGCCATCGACGTATTTTATGTACACTGACACCTCGCCCGTCGTCACGATTGAGCGCGGGGCGGACGTCCAGATTAACACCAAAAACGGCCTTTTTTACGCGGCGGGAACGGGCAGCCACATCGCGTCGTCATTTACGCTTGGCGAAAACGCAAAATTCAAGTCGGCGCAGACAGCCTCAAACGGCGCGCCAATGTTTAAATGTTCAACCAGTTTTTCGGTTGCTAAGGGGGCAGAGTTTGAGCTGTATTCACCCGCATCGGGCTCGTCGCCGCTTATGTATTTCGGGGCGGTTGCGACCGTCAATTTTAACGCGCCTAAACGCGTGGTGCTTTACAACAACGGCGGGGCGGTTTTCAAATTTGCGACGGGGTCAACGGCGGCGCCAAACACGCTTAGCATCACGGCTGAGATGTTGCGGCTTTGGGACACTGCAAAAACGCCGTTAGCCTCAGCGGGTGGGGCGGACGACAACCCAAGCGTCCAGTACCACAAGGCGGACTACACAGAGAACGTTTCATTTGTTGCAAAAACCACCTCGACGGCCGTGTCTAGCCTTGAAACCAATCTCGTTTCGGGCGATACTGGCGCTCCCGTGATGGCGGCAGACTTCAAAATTCTTACGGCCAAGGTTGTAAGTTTTGGCGCGCTGGACTTGTCGGTTGACCCAGTGATGGACATTTCAACCGAGGTGTCGGGGCGTACAGAGGCGGGCGCAACTGTTTCGGCAGCTTTAAATGGAAAAACTGAGACGGCCACCACGCAGGATGGCGAGTTTAGCTTGCCCATTTCAAGTGTGGCGGTAGGCGACAAACTTACCGTGACGTCAACGCTAAACTTCCTTCAAAAGGTCGCTCAAATTGTGGCGATTGGCAGCGTGTCAATAACAAGCATCTCGCCGCTTAAATTCTGCGGGGTGGTGTTGCCAACCAAAACGCAAACGATAAGGCGAATTGAGGCTGGTTGGGCGATAGAGGTGACCGACACACGAACGTCGGGCGGAGATTGGTATCTTTATGCAAGCGAGGCTAGTCCTCTTACAAGCGAGGCCAGCCCTCTTACAAGCGATGGTAATACGCTTGAAAACACGCTGGTTTTTGAGGCAAATGGTAAGGCCGTGCCGCTTTCAAATACGCCGATTTTGGTGTACACCGGCACGTGGTCAACGCCGCCAGCCAAAACGAAAGTGGTATTTGCGGACGAGGCGGGGTTGCTGCTAAACTTTAACGACACAACCGATTACGCAAAAGGCAAATACACGGGCACTATCAGTTGGCAAATCACCCTCGAACCACTTGAATAAAATAAAAATAATTAAATAAAAAATCGCAAAATGAGTCTTATGGCAATTTAAAAAGCGTAAATTAAAAATAATGCTAATTGCTTTTAGCTGAATATTAAAACTTATACGAAGTCATAAAATAGAGTAGATGGTTAAGACTAAATCATCTACTCTTTTTTGAAATTATGCACTTTTGCAAGTGTTTTGAGTGCATTTTTGCGGCAAAAGTATTAGTTTTGCGATTTTATAATATAAAAGCGTATTAAAAACTGCAATTTTGGTTCAATTTGATGTAAAAAGCGTATTAAAAACTGCAATTTTGGTTCAATTTGATGTAAAAAGTGTATTAAAAACTGCTTTTTAGTTAAATTTGATGTAAAAATGAATTAAAAAGTGTTATTTTAATTCAATTTAATGTTAAAATGCAGTAAAAAGCGCAGTTTTATTTTAATCAGTGTAAGGGTGATAAATTGTAAGCGGTGACGTGCTTGTTTTAAAGGTGATGAATTGTAATTTTAGCCGCACTTGCTTAAAAGAGATGCTACGTTATGTGCATTAACTTATAATGGTATGCCAGGTAAATAATTTTAAACTAGCAAAACTATTAAAATTTACGGGGTTTTTGATATGTTTATTTACACTTTTGCGTAAATCTGTGTAATTTAAGCGTAATTGATGGCTATTTGGTTTAAAAAACTGCAAATTAGATTAAATTACGTTAAAAAAGTACTAAAAATTTAGTTTTTTGGCCGTTTGGCGAAAGTGGCGTTAAAAGTTAAAAATTAAACGCGGGTGACTTGAAAGGTGATGGTTTTAGTTGCGCCCGTTGCGATATCGTCAAGATTAACGGTGAGCGTTCCGCCGGTGTAGGTAAACGAGGTTGATGCGGTGCCGTCAACTTGAACGCCGTAAGTGGTGTTAAAGTTAACAAGCGAAGTGTCAAGCGCATCTGTAAACACAACGCTTGAAAGGGTTTCGCCGGTGGTGTTGTTGATGGTTATCGTGTAGGTAAGCGCGCCGTTAACCCACGCCTGCTTGTCGGCCGCCTTGGTGATGGTAAGCCCGTCGATAAGAGTGGTTGTTACCTCATTAGACGCGAACGTGATGGGCGTGTTGTCTTCGCCATAGTTGGCGGCCAGCGTTGCCTCGTTGGTAAGGGTTCTTTCTGCCATAAAAATTCCTCCTTTGATTATTGACGCCTCAGCGCCTATTACATTTTATGCAAAAAATACGCGGACTGGTTAAATTAATATATTGTCAAAATGCCTGCAATTTAAGTTTACAAATAGTTTAATTTATGATAGAATTACCAAGAGGCAAAAACAAATGAAAATATTGGTAGTTTCACAAAACTTTTACCCCGAGCAGTTTCGCATAAATGATATTTGTGTTGAGCTTGTAAATCGCGGGCACGATGTTACCGTGCTTACAGGTTTGCCTAATTATCCGCAAGGCAAAATTTATGCGGGGTATGAAAAAAAGCAGAAGCGCAATGAGGTTTATAATGGCGTAAAAATTATACGCGTTTATGAACGCGAGCGTAAGTCGGGCGGCGCGATAAACCTTTTTCTTAACTATTATTCTTTTAGAAATTCTGCACTTCGCTTCGTTAAAAAACTTGATAAAGATTTTGATGTTGTTTTTGTTAATCAACTTTCGCCAGTTATGCAGGCAGAGGCGGCGCTCAAATACAAAAAACTGTATGGCGTGCCTGTAATCTTATATTGCCTTGACTTGTGGCCAGCAAGTTTGCAGGCTGGGGGATTAAAACCGAATTCGCTTGTTTATAAGCATTATGAAAAAGTGTCAAAAAAGATTTATAATGCTTGTGACAAAATTTTGGTAAGTTCAAAAATGTTTTTGAATTATTTTGAAAATGATTTAAAGATTGATGAGAAAAAAATTGAATATTTACCTCAATACGCCGAAGATATGTTTAGCGAATGTGATGAAATTGTGACCCAACAAAAAGAAAATAAATACGATTTTGTTTTTGCTGGGAATGTTGGCAAAATGCAAAATGTTGAGTTGATAGTCGATGTTGCAAAAGAGTTGGTTGACAAACCTGTTTTGTTTCATATTGTTGGCGGCGGGTCGCGGCTTGAAAAGTGTAAAGAACGGGCGCAGGGGCTAAATAATGTTAAGTTTTATGGCCAACTTCCGCTTAGTCAAATGCCAAGTTTTTATAATTTGGCGGATGCAATGCTTGTGTCTCTTTGCAAAAATGATTTAATATCACTTACGCTTCCTGGCAAGGTTCAAACATACATGGCAGCCAGAAAGCCAATCATTGCAAGTGGTGATAACGAGTTAAAACGCGTTATAGACGAGGCGCAATGTGGATTTGTTAGCCCCGCGGATGACAAAGATGGTTTAAAACAAAATATTTTGAATTTTATTGAATACAACAACAAAGAAGAGTTGGCAAAAAATTCAAGACTTTATTATGAAGGGAATTTCACGAAAAATAAGTTTTTTGAAAAACTAAACAAGGAGTTAGAAAATGGGCATATTTAAGGATAAAATTTTGATGGTAACGGGTGGCACGGGCTCGTTTGGAAACGCGGTTGTTAAAAGGTTTTTAACAAGCGATATTAAACAAATTCGTATTTTAAGCCGTGACGAGAAAAAGCAAGACGACATGAGGCATTTCCTTCAAGTGCATTATCCGCAAGAGGCTCAAAAAGTTAAGTTTTATATTGGTGACGTTCGCGATTACAAGTCGATTGTTAATGCGTTTACGGATGTTGATTATGTTTTTCATGCTGCGGCATTAAAACAGGTTCCAAGCTGTGAGTTTTTCCCTATTGAAGCGGTTAAAACAAACATTTTGGGTAGTGATAATGTAATAAGCGCGTGTGTTGAAAAGGGCGTTAAAAAAGCGATCTTTCTTTCGACAGATAAGGCCGCATATCCAATTAATGCGATGGGTATGAGTAAGGCGCTTATGGAAAAAAATGTTGTTGCTCGCAGCAGGCAAATGGGTAAAAATGACCCCGTTTTGTGCTTGACTAGATATGGTAATGTTATGGCGTCAAGGGGCAGCGTTATCCCGCTTTTTGTTGACCAAATTGCTGAGGGTAAGCAACTTACCATTACAAACCCAGAGATGACAAGGTTTATGATGACGCTTGAAGATGCTGTTGACCTTGTTCTTTATGCTTTTGAGCATGGAAGGCAGGGCGATTTGTTTGTTCAAAAGGCGCCAGCAGCAACCATTCAAACGCTTGCAGAGGCTGTGCTTGACCTTAAACACAGCAATGTGGGATATAAATGCATTGGAACCAGACATGGCGAAAAACTTTATGAAACGCTTGTTACAAACGAAGAGATGTTAAGGGCTGAGGACCTTGGAGATTTCTATCGCGTTTGTGCGGACGCGCGCGACCTAAATTATGACAACTTTGTAAATAAGGGCAATGACAAACTTAACTTAGTTGATCAATACAACTCTCATAATACCCGCCGTCTTGATAAAGAAGGTATGAAAAAACTTTTGCTTAAACTTGACCTTTTTAAGGAGGTTTAAATGAATATTCTAGTAACGGGTGCGAATGGGTTTGTTGGCAAAAACTTGGTTGAAACGCTTAAAACCAGGCAGGGGTTTAATGTTGCTTGCTTTGATATTGATTCAACTGATAAAGACCTTGATAATGCTTGCAAAAATTGCGATGTTGTTATTAATCTTGCGGGTGTTAACCGAACGCAAAATAATGACGAATTTCAAACGGGCAACTTAGGCGTTATTGAGAAGGTTGTTTCTCTTTTGAAAAAACACAAAAACAAGGCGCTGATTATTTACAGCTCATCAATTCAGGCAGCCCTTGATAACCCGTACGGGCAAAGCAAAAAGGCAGCCGAAGACTTTTTAAATAATTATAGTGAATCAAACAACGCGCCAGTTGTTGTGTTTAGATTTCCTAATCTGTTTGGCAAATGGTCTCGCCCTAACTATAATTCAGTGATTGCCACATTTTGTTATAATGTTGCGCGAGATTTGCCAATCGTTGTAAACGACGAAAATCGTGAACTGACCTTGGCGTATATTGACGACGTTGTTGGGTCAATTCTAGAAATAATAGATTGCAATAGCGAAGGATTTAAATTCGCTAATGTTAAGAAAACTTACACAAAGACTTTGGGCGAGATAGCGTCGCTGATACAATCTTTTAAAGCTTTACGTGAAAGCAAGGGCGTTATAAATACGGCTGATGAGTTTGAGAAAAAACTTTATTCAACGTATCTTAGTTTTTTGCCCGAAGACGGCTTTTCGTATCCGGTAAAGATGAATTGTGACAATCGCGGGAGTTTTACTGAATTGTTTAGAACCCCAAACGCGGGGCAATTTTCAGTAAACATAATTAAACCCGGTATAACGAAAGGGAATCACTGGCACCACACTAAAAATGAAAAGTTTATCGTTGTTAAAGGCGAGGCTGATATAAAGTTTAGAAAAGTGGGCGATACGAAGGTTATTTCATATCACACAACTGGCGATAAAATCGAGGTTGTTGATATCCCGTGTGGGTATACTCATAACATAACAAACACGGGCGCGGATGATTGCGTATGCGTTATGTGGTGTAACGAGTGTTTTGACCCAGATCACCCCGACACTTTCTTTTTGGAGGTTTAAATGAACAAACTTAAACTAATGATAATTATTGGCACAAGGCCAGAGATTATAAGGCTTAGTGAAGTTATAAAAAAGTGTGACAAGTATTTTGATTTAACGCTTGTTCACACCGGGCAAAATTATGACTATGAGCTTAATCAAGTGTTTTTTGACGATCTTGGCCTTAGGGCGCCTGATTATTATCTTAACGTTGTTGGCGCTGATCTTGGCGAAACGATGGGCAATGTTATCGCTAATTCTTACAAGCTTATGTGTCAAGTAAAGCCAGATGCTGTTTTAGTTTTGGGCGATACTAATTCATGTTTGTCAGTTATCTCAGCCAAGCGCTTGCATATCCCAATTTTTCATATGGAAGCGGGCAATAGGTGCTTTGATGAAAACTTGCCTGAGGAAACCAACCGCCGCATTGTTGACCATATAAGTGACGTTAATATGTGTTACAGCGAACACGCTCGCAGGTACCTTAACGCCGAGGGGACAGCGAAAGAACGCACTTTTGTTACGGGGTCACCTATGGCTGAGGTGCTTAGGGCAAATATTGATAAAATCAATGCAAGCGACGTGCTTGACAGGCTTAAATTAAAGCCAAAGCAATATATTTTGCTTTCGGCGCATCGCGAAGAAAATATAGATAACGAGCAAAACTTTTTCAGCCTTATGAATGCGATTAATGTGGTGGCTGAAAAATATAAAATGCCGGTTTTGTATTCATGTCATCCTAGAAGCGCTAAATACATTCAAAAGCGCGGCTTTAAGTTTAATAAAAACGTTATTCAGCATAAACCGCTTGGTTTTCATGACTATAACAAGCTGCAAAAAGAGGCCTTTTGTGTTATTTCTGACAGCGGTACCTTGCCTGAGGAAAGTGCTTTTTATAAATGCTTCCCAGCTGTCTGCATTCGAACGTCAACTGAAAGGCCAGAGGCGCTTGACAAGGGGGCGTTTGTGCTTGCAGGGATAGCCACCGATGAGATTTTGCAATCAATTGATTTGGCGGTTAAAATGCAAGCGGAGGGCGACGTGGGGCTTGACGTGCCTAATTATGTTGAAGACGTTTCAAATAAAGTCATAAAACTTGTTCAAAGCTACACAACGATAGTAAATAAAATGGTTTGGAGAAAAAATTAGGTGAAGATACTGCTGATAAATTCAGTTTTAGGGATAGGTAGTACGGGGCGAATTGTTGAGTCGCTGTATAACTTTTTTAAAAGCGAAGGCCATGATGTAAAAGTTGCATATGGTCGTAATCGCTGTAAAAAAGTACCAGAAGAAGATCAATTTTGTTTTTACAATAAATTAAATGTCTATTCACACGTTTTATTGTCTCGGGTTAGCGATAAGGCTGGGCTTGCATATTCTAAAAAAGTAACCAAAAGACTGATTAAATTTATTGACGAATTTAAGCCAGATGTGGTAAACTTACATAATTTGCACGGATACTATCTTAATGTTCCTATGCTTTTAAAGTATCTTGGGCAAAAGAATATAAAGTGCGTGTTTACGCTGCACGATGCTTGGCTTTTTACAGGGCATTGCGCTTATTTCTATTACAACAAGTGTGATGGCTATCAAACGGGATGCAAAGCTTGTAAATATAAAAATGTTTATCCAAAATCGATAGCTTGCAATCGCGCAGACAGAAACCTTGCTTTAAAAAAAGAATTACTTGATGGAATAAAAAATAAAAGTTTTATCTGCCCATCAAAGTGGCTTAAAAATTTTGCTGAAAAATCAATTCTTGCGGGCGAAAAAATAGAAGTAGTTTATAATGCTATTGACTATGGTATTTTTAATCCGTCGGCCGCGAACTATTTTGACAAAAGTATTTTGCCAAAAACAAAATATATATTATGCGTTGCAAATTATTGGAGCGAGTCAAAAGGGCTTTATAAAGTAATTGAATTGTCTAAACATTTAAAAG
>CAVCHC010000039.1:0-8147 GCA_963602035.1 Acutalibacteraceae bacterium
TTATCACGCTTTTGAAGTTTGTAAGAGTCTATTATTTTAATAGTGTCTAAAAGTAAAATTGTGACACTTATTGCTGCGGTAATAAGGCTAAAATAGTAATCGCTTGATTCAATTTTTAAGTTGCTGGTTGCGCACATTAATGTAATTAAGGCTAGGCTTATTATAAAAATCAAACAACTGACGTAGAAGATATTAAAATCAAGTTTTGTTTTGTCTTTTTTGTTGTTGGCGTAGGTAAAGAACAGGCCGCCGACTAAAACGAAAACGAGTGCTGAAAGAATGACGTAAAAAATTGGGTTTGCGCCCCAAATAGGCAAATCAAATTTGCTTTTTATAAATGGCAGCGCAACGATTGAAATCAAAAGTGGCAGCGCGGATAGCCATAAAATTAAGTCTGCAAGTCGCTTTTGCCTTGATTTTTCAGCGTCGGGCGAGGGATGCGCTTTTTCGGCGGGTGCTGCAAGTTGGCTTTTTTCAGTAAATGCCGCCGCTTGTGATTGCGCGTGATTAGGGTCAGTGATTTGCTGCGCAGACGTTGGGGCAGAGGAGTGTGCCGCCGTCTCGCCACCGATTAGGTCGCCAATCGAACAGTCAAGAATTTCGGTCAGTTTGTTGATAGTTTCAAGGTTGGGCTCGGCCACGCCTTGCTCCCACTTGCTGATGCTTTGGCGCGAGATGTAAAGCTTTTCGGCCAGCTGGTCTTGCGTAAGATTTTTTCGCTGCCTAAGCCTTTTTAAATTTTCATTAAATCCCATAATTTTGTTTCTCCTTAGTTATGTGCTACATTAATTATACAAAAATAAAGCGCGATAGGTCTAGCACTTTTTTCAGTTTGCGCGCAACTTTTAGGCGACACGCCCCCAAAAACAAAAAAATACCGCAACCAAAAGTTGCAGTATGAGTACGAATGCGAAATTAATTATAATAATATAAGTTTTAAGCGCATTTGGTTGGCGTAGTGAAAATTTAAAGCGCTGTTAGTTTAAATTTATATGCTTTTAATGTGCAATCACTCAGCGTTTTATAAGTTCAAGTGTGGTTGGCCAAAATTATAGAAGTTTAAAGCGCAGTTTGTTTGAATTAGATGTGCTTAATATGTAATTAGTCGGCGTTATAAAAGTTTAAGACGTCGGCATAAACCTTGTCGCGTCCAATCTCGTTGTGAACTTCGTGGCGCATAGACGGATACAGTCTTAGACTGACGTTAAGGCCAAGGTTTTTATAGGTTTTATATAACTTTTTGACCATCTCGCCGTTGTTTGAAAAGCGGTCTTCAAGCCCCGCGATAAGCATAAGCGGCTTGGTTTTGTCAATGCGGGCGAGGTCTTTCTTTTTGTAAATCTTGGTTGAGGCGCTCATCAGGTCATAATAGAATTTGGCCGAAAATGGCACGCTGCAAAATGCGTCCGCACGGTAGGCCGCAACCACGTCTTTGTCATGCGAAATCCAGTATTCGTCAGCCGCAAGCCCCTTGTTATACTGCTTAAAACTCAGTTTTTCAATGAGTTTGGCGGGCGCGTCGTTACCCTTAAAAGTTTTGGTTATGCCCGCAACGATTTTGGCGAACTTGTTAAGCGGGCGGTTCATATAACTGGTGCCGCAGATAATCGCCTTGCTGTAAAGAGAGCAGTCTTGAATGTATTTTTGCGTAATAAGCGACCCATAACTGTGGCCATAGATAAACAGCGGCAGCGACGGGTATTTTTCTTTCAAAAACTTGCTAATTTCAATTTCGTCACGAACGGTGTCAAGATAAAGATTGCTTTTTTGATTGTATTTGCCAACGCGCTCAGGGCTGCCCGCGGTTAGGCCGTGCGCACGGTGGTCGTCAGCAAAAACGATGTAGCCGTGCTTGTTAAGAAACTCGGCAAGCGGCGCGTACCTTAGCGAGTGCTCGCTCATACCGTGAATGATTTGCACCACGGCCTTGGGTTCTTTTACGTCGCCCCACAGGTGGCAAACCAGTTCGGCGCCGTCAAACGACTTAAATTTGATTTCTTCCATTTTGTTCTCCTCTTTATGATTTATTTTTGTAGAATCGGCTGTTTAATAAGTATGTTATAAACAGAGCTTAGACTGAGATGGTTAATAGCAATGGGTTTATAGTAATCTCGTTTTTTCTGCGGACTTATTAACCCCTCCGTCACGCCATCCCTCCACGGTCGGCGTGCCCACCCTCCCCCTAAAGGTGGCGGAGTTGGAGAGTAGGGTTGTGGGTTTAGGTGAAGACTATATTGAGACAATTACAATTACGCATTAAGATTTTGCAAAACAACGTTCTATTTATTCATTTATTTGTTCAGGCATTGTTTAATTGCGGCGTGCCAGCCGTCAAGGTTACGCCTAATGTCAGTGCGGCTTGATTGTGGCGTGTAGATTTTAAAAACCTGGATCCTTTTGGCAATATCGTCAAGCCCTGTGAATGCGCCCGTTGCCAGCCCAGCCATAAAGATAGCGCCCAGCACCGTGCTTTCACTGTCACACACGTCGATTTGCGCGCCAGTTAAGTCGCTTTGAAACTGCATCAAAAAGTTGTTTTTAGTTGCGCCGCCATCAACGCGGATGACCTTTGCGCGGGTGTGGCACTCGTCAGTTAACACCTTTAAAACGTCATAAACAGAATAGGCGATGCCCTCAAAAATCGCGCGGGCAATGTGCGCCTTTTCAGTCGCGCGGGTGAGGCCAGTTAGTACCCCATTTGCGTCCATATTCCAATATGGGCACCCAAGCCCCGTAAACGCGGGCACCATATAAACGCCGCCGTTGCTATCAAGTTTTGAGGCCAGTTTGTCCATCTCTTGGGGAGAATCAAACAGGCCAATTTCGCGCGTTGCCCAATCGATAATCGTGCCGCAGTTATACACACTGCCTTCAAGCGCGTAACACACTTTTCCGCCTATATTAAATGCCACGGTAGACAAAAGTTGGTCGCTTTGCGCGGGCTTTTTGCCAGTGTTTATAAGCATAAACGAGCCCGTGCCATAGGTGTTTTTAATGCTGCCAAATTCAGTGCAGCCTTGCCCGAAAAGACTCGACTGTTGGTCACCAATAAGCCCCGCAATAGGCACTTTTAATTTGCCAATTTTAGCGGTGCCAACAACCTCGCTGTTAGACACAATCTTAGGCAATATCTGGCGCGGTACCCCAAAAAGGGTTAAAAGCTCATCGTCCCAATCAAGAGTGTTTAGGTTAAACAGTTGGGTGCGGCTTGCGTTGGTCATATCCGTTACGTGCGCCTTGCCCCCCGTCAGTTTATAGGTTAAAAAACTTTCAATCGTGCCCACTAACAGGTCGCCCGATTTAAGCGCCGCCTTAACCGCGTCATTGTTTTTTAAAAGCCAGCGAATTTTGCTTGCGCTAAAATAGCTGTCAGGCATAAGGCCGGTTTTTTCTTTGATGACCTTGGCAAGAGGCGAGGCTTTAAGTTTTTTGCAATAGTCCGCCGTGCGCCTGCATTGCCAACAAATAGACGGTGCCAGCGCCTTGCCCGTTTTTTTGCTAAACGCCACAACACTTTCACGCTGGTTAGTGATGCCGATGCCAAAAATGTCTTCTTGGTTTATGCCCGCGGTAATTTCTTCAAGCGCGGATTTGACGATTTTCCAGATTTCTTCGGCGTTATGCTCAACCCAGCCGTCGTTAGGGAAGTATTGCTTAAACGCGCCGCGGCTTATTTTTTCAATCTTATTAGTGCGCACATTAAACAAAACGGCACGCGCACTTGTTGTGCCCTCATCGATACCTATAATGTATTTCATTTTGTTCTCCCTTTTTTAATATTTTACAACAATTTAAAAATTTTTCAAAATATTTTTAAGGTCAATAAAATTTGACAAACATTTTGTTAACCTTTAAAATATATTTAAGGAGAAAATATGGATAAACAAAATTATGAAGTTGCCATTATTGGCGGCGGGATAGTTGGGTCGTTTATTTTTTCGGGGCTGGCAAGACTAGGGGTAAGCGTTGTTTTGTTAGAGGCCACCGAAGACGTAGCAAACGGCGCAACCAAGGCCAACAGCGCAATAATTCACGCGGGGTATGACTGCGCTCCGGGCACGAAAAAGGCCTTTTTTAACGTCCGCGGAAACGCGATGTATGAAGAAGTGGCCGCGCGCCTTGGCGAAAAAATTGTAAGAACAGGCTCGCTTGTTGTTGCGCCTAAAAGTGGCCTAAGTGCGCTTGAAAAACTTTTAAATCAGGGCGTAACTAACGGGGTAAAAGGCCTTAAAATCTTAGACCGCGCGGGACTTTTGGCGCTTGAACCAAACCTTGCGGAAGGCATTGAATACGGGCTTTTTGCGCCGTCAGCCAAAATCGTGTCGCCGTACAGTTTTGCTATAAGCCTGTGTGAAGAGGCGATAGTCAATGGCGGCGCGCTGAAACTTAACTTTAAGGTTGAAAAGATTAAAAAGACGGCCGAGGGGTTTGTTTTATCAAGCAAGACGGACGCTGTTTCGGCGCGGTTTGTTGTTAACTGTGCGGGGGCTGGGTGCGCCGAAATTAACAAACTTGCGGGGGCTGAAAAGCTTAACCTAAACCTTGTTAAAGGCGAGTATTTGATACTTGATAAGGCCGAGTTCGGCGTGGCTAAGCGCCCTATATTTCCGCTGCCAAGCGAAAAGGGCAAGGGCATTTTGGTTGTACCTACGGTGGCGGGCAACACGCTTTGCGGGCCAACGGCGCAGCCTATTAGTACATATGAAACAAGCGTGACGGCCGAGGGGCTAAGCCAGATTAAGCGCGAAACCAGCAAGATGGTAAACGGGCTTAATTTTAAAAAGACGATTAAGTTGTATGCGGGCGTGCGCGTTAAGTGTGGCGACGATTTTATTGTTGAATTTTCAAAAAAAGTTCCGCATTTTTTCATAACGGCGGGCATTTCAAGCCCAGGACTTGCTAGTGCGCCAGCGATAGCGCAATACGTTATAGACAGCCTTTTGGGGGCGGGCGTAGTAACGCAAAAACATACACCTAAAAAACGCAGGCCATATACCGATTTAACGGCGATGACCAAGCAAGAAATCAATGAGCTGATTGCCAAAAACCCGAAGTACGGGCGCCTGATTTGTAGGTGTGAAAACATTACGCAGGGCGAAATTGAAGAGGTTTTGGCGGGTGTTATTCGTCCGCTTACCGTTGAGGGCATCAAGCGTAGGCTAAGGCCAACGATGGGGCGGTGTCAGGGCAGTTTTTGTATGCCACAGATTATTGAGATTATGGCGCGCGCGTATAAATGCAAGCCCGAGGATATCTGTGTGCGCGGGCAAACGCCGCTTGTTACGGGTAATGTTAAGGAGGGCGGAATTTATGAAGACTGACGTGTTGGTTATCGGTGGCGGGTCGGCCGGGATGGCGGCTGCGTTGTCGGCAGAAAAGCAGGGCGCGAAGGCGATGATTATTGAGCGCGACGGGCGGCTTGGCGGCATTCTTAATCAGTGTATCCACAATGGGTTCGGCCTTAAATATTTTAAAACCGAGATGACGGGGCCTGAGTACGCAAACGCGTGGATTGAAAAAGTGAAGGCGGGCGGCGTTGACGTCTGTCTTGAAACAAGCGTAACTGGCATCAAAAGGCGCGCGGATGGCGGGTTTAACGTAAGCGTTATAAGCCCTAAGGGTGCGTTTAGCATTGCGGCGCGGGCTGTTGTTTTAGCGATGGGGTGCAGAGAGCGTCCGTCAGCGGCGATTGGCCTGTGCGGGACGCGTCCAGTTGGCGTGATGACGGCTGGGTCTGCGCAAAAAATGATCAATATTTATGGCAAAATGATTGGCAAGCGCGTTGTTATTGTTGGGTCGGGCGACGTTGGGCTTATAATGGCGCGAAGGCTGCATTTTGAGGGCGCGCACGTTTTGGGCGTGTATGAAATCGGGCAGACACCGTCGGGGCTTAACCGAAACATCGTGCAGTGTCTTAACGACTTTAATATTCCGCTTCACCTTGGCGAAACGGTTATGGAGGTGGTGGGCACGGAGCGCGTTGAGGGCGTATATGTTGCAAAGGTCAACCCAGATTTCAGTTTCAATCTTAAAACGCGCAGGTTTGTTAAGTGTGACACGGTGCTGTTATCGGTGGGGCTGGTGCCTGAAAATGACTTGGTTGAAAAGCAGATTTTGTTAAGCCCGATTACCGGCGGCGCGGTGGTTGATGATAGATATATGACCAGCGAGGCGGGCGTGTTTGCGTGCGGAAATGCGCTGCACGTTCACGACATTGTTGACGATGTTACCGCTGAAAGCGAACTTGCGGGGGCGTGCGCGGGGCAATACGTAGTCGGGCAAATCCAGAATGTGGCGCGGTTTAAGGTGCAGGCGGGTGAGGGCGTAAGGTACACCGTTCCGTCATACATCAGCGCGGGCAGCGGGTTTATCGCGATTAAGTTTAGGGTGTCAAGACCAAAGCGCGACGCCGAAATAGTTGTAAGAAGTGGCGACGTGATTATTGGTCAGCGCAAAGCTAATATCGTTTTGCCGGCGCAGATGGAGCAGATTATGGTTGACAGATCTAAGGTCTGCGGCGACATCGTGGTGGAGGTAAGATAATGAAACAGATGGAATTTACGTGCATTATGTGCCCCGTGGGGTGCCACCTGACCGCCACGGTAAATAAGGGCGAGGTCACCGTTACGGGCAATCGCTGTCCGCGCGGTGAGATTTTTGGAAAGAGCGAAGCGGTCAACCCAACGCGTATGGTAACAAGCGTTATGGTAGGAAATAATGTAATTTACAGCGTAAAAACCGCAAATCCAGTGCCAAAATGCAAAATTTTTGCTGTTTTGAACGAAATTAAGCAGGCAACACCGCCAAAAAACGCAAAATTGGGGCAAATTGTTATAAAAAACGTTTCAAAAACGGGTGAAAACGTAATAATTACTGGAATAAACAAGCAATAATAAATATAAATTGAGATGGCCGCCACAATTGTTGGGCGGTTTTTTTGTTGACATTTTTATATGTAAGTTTGAGGGGCTTGTGTGTAGAGTTGCACGGGTATTGTTGTATATTTATGTGTACGTTTGTGTGTATTTAAAGGTGATCTTTGTGCGCGGTTTTGAAGGGGGCAGATTTTGGGTGGGGGTAACATAATTTTAACTGCTTATTGGAAAAATAAAAGTATGGATAAAAAAGAAGAAAGGATGCGGCGGCGGTTGTATCGGTGCAAGCTCAAAAACCTTGAAAAGCGGTTTAATGAGTATCTGGTTTTTAAGAAAAACGAGGCGCGAAAAGAATTAGAAAAAACTATTGAAAATTAGCGCGGCGTGTGCTATACTTGGTGTATGGAAAACAATGTAGTTAAAATTCCGGGGATGGAAACGGTAGCGATGTTGCTTGCAAATCACCAGTTGCAGTATGGCAAAACGGGGGTGGTGACTCAAGAGGACATCATATTTTTTAAGCATATTTTTAACTCGACGCTTAAAGAGTATTGTTTTGGCGGGCTTGGTGGGACGCTTATAAATATTTCAACTTCGTGCAAAACTCAAAAAGAAAAAGAGCAAAATGAGAGAAATTTTAAGTTTACGGGCATTTTGTATTCGTCAAGTTTTGCGTATGACGAGGATATTGAAAAGCGTAATGACCTGCCTAAGTATGACGTTATGAGCAAGATTTATGCAGATTTTTCAAAAGAAAAGGCGAAGTGTACTAATGCGTACGGCGAATATGCGGGGCTTTATAACGGGATATTGTTTCGCGAAGTTTTAAGCAATGCGCAGATGGATAATTATCGTGAAATGGTTGTGTCGCATATTAAACAACTTAAAGTGCCAGACGCAGAGACGGCAAAAAGGTGGTCAAAGGGCGAATTTAACGAAGAAGAAAGGCGCGATATCGATATGATTTGTGAAATTATGTATCGAAAGGACGCTTTTATATTCTGGACGCAAAACCCGCATATGCTTGACCAGTGGACGGCCGAAAATGCTAACGAAATGATAAATATTGCTAAAAGCCGATTTATTAAGGCGCTTAAAAAAGAATACCCATCAATTGACACAAATAAGGTCAATCAAGCGATAGACGTAAGCGTTGAGAAGTTTGAAACGTACAACTTTTTATCAAAAAACTTTGAACTTGTTAGCAAAATACGCGCTGCTAGTGATAAAGAAAAAGGCAAATAAAAATAATACCAAATTAATAGTGGGTAT
>CAVCHC010000040.1:0-8124 GCA_963602035.1 Acutalibacteraceae bacterium
ATTAACAATTTTACACCTCGCCATTTATGTATTTATTTAAAATTTCATTAGCCTTTTTCCGCGCAGAGCCTGAGAAACTGTCCGCCACCATATCTTTTGTTATTTTTTCAAACTTGTGCTTTTTGTAAAGATTTTTAAGCGCCCTAACAAACGCCTTATCCCCCACTGCCGACTTGATTTCGTCAAACATAAGCGCGCCCTTAACGTAAACCATATAGGTATATTCATACTCGTTTGAATATTCATTAACGCTTAAATTCATTTGCTTTTTAACGGGGATTTCGATAGACTCAAACACCTCTAAAAACAGATTATACCCCGTTTGCGCGTCCTCAATACTGGCTGCATACGTCGGCCCATACTCGCGGTACTTGTCAAAAAACATAAATGTCGAAATTTCAGCCAAGCCCTCGTCAAACCACGCGTTTTTAATTTGGTTATTCCCGCACACGCCATACCACCACTGGTGCGCCACCTCGTGCGCGATAACCTTGTTGTGCTCTGTGGCGTCTTTAACATTGCTGCTTATCAAACAGAGGTTAGAAAACTCCATCCCGCCCTGCATAAATGGCGACTCAACGATATTTAACTCGCGATACGGATATTCAAAAAACGTAGCGTTATAAAAATTCACCGCGCGCGCCGCAAGTTTTAAGTCATTTTGCGAATTTTCTTTATTTTTATCGCAGAAATAATTGACGGTCGTGTTGCCCACTTTTTCGCTTATTTTGGTTAGATTTTTCCCACACACCGCCGCAAAATCTCTAAGTGCCAACCCCGAAATCACGTATGTATTTCGGCCGCCATTTTTGTTAATTTTGTTTACCACGCCCGAACTAGCAACCACGTATTCAGCAGGCAGCGTCAGGTTTACGTTAAAGTTCGCCACGCCAAAATTAAACGGGTCGCCCGTTGCGTAATACGGTGTTTTGTCAAACTCCCCGTTTTCAAACTCGCACGCCCGCGGGAAAAAGCCCGAAAGATTAACGCAATCTTTGTTTACGCCAAGCCGATGCTCACAGTTGGCAATTTTCGTAACCCACTCAATATTGACCTCGGCCACCTCGCTCTTTTCAAGCGGCTCACTCAACTCAATTTTTAGGATGTTTTCGTCCTCGCCATCAAAAACAAACTTGGTTTCTTGCCCTGATACTTGCGCCAGCGTTACCGTCATATCGCCAAAATTTACGCCGTCTGGAAAGCAGCGCGCCTCGGTAAGGCTTGTCCATGGCCGAATTTTTGCGCCCTCCCTAAACGCCTTGCCAAAAAGATGAAAACAAATGTTGTCAAGCGTGGCGCCCGTTGTGTTTTTATACAGTACCTTTTGCTTGCCCGTAAGCGTGTTGCTTGACTCGTCAAAACTGGCGTCAATCGTGTATGTATCAAGATTTTTGCTGGCCTTTTTAACAACACTGCCAAACCCGCAGCCCGTTACAAACACCGTCACCACCGCAATTATTACAACGCAAAAAACCGCGCCAAACTTTCTAAAAAAAGAACGCATAGAATTTCTCCTTTAAAAAACTCTATGCGCCAAGTAGCCAAAATTTGACAGGCTCCCCCGCTTTATACCGCTCAAATTCACCCGTTCAATTTATTGTAGCAATTTAATTGCTTGTTTAATTCAATTCAACAATTTAATTTACTTGTTTAAATTTTTCCAACATTTAATGGTTTTGTTATGTTATTTAAATTAATGAAAGGGTTTGTTAGGCAAGGCATTACCGTAAACCCGCTTTAATCATTCAATTTGCCAGTTAAATCACTTCTACCCCATCAAATTAAAGCGTTGTTTCAAGCCTAAGTTCGCTGCCCCGCTCCTCCGTTTTTGAAACCATAATTTTGTTTTTTATCTTATCAAAAAGCAGTTCGATGTGGCTGATAACCCCGATTTTAAGATTTTTACTTTCAAGTTTATAAAGCGCCGAAATAACCGCGTCGCACAACTCGCTGTCAAGCGTACCGAACCCCTCGTCTAAGAAGAAAAAGTCCATACTTTTGCCCGACGCGCACGTGATTTGCTCACTTATCGAAAGCGCAAGGCTAAGGCTAATCAAAAACGTTTCGCCGCCCGAGAGGGTGCTTACCGCACGCTGCGCCCCCGAATTTAAGTTGTCTTCAACATAAAACTCGCCGTCACTAAATTTAAGCGTAAACTTGCCATCAAGCAAAAGCCCCGCGATTTGGTTTGCCCGCACGGTGATAAGTTCAAGATACTCGTCGCAAACAAACTCCGCAAGCGCCTTGCCCCTTAAAACGCGCACCAGTTCGTGAGCGTAGTCAAGGTCGCTGCTGACCGATTTAAGAAGGTCGCTAAGTTCAAGTTTTTCAACCAACCTTGTTTCAACCCGCTCTATTTCGCCCTGAATTTTGCCAAACGCAAGACGGTTTTCATCGATAGCAGCCTTTAAACTTTCAATACTCAGTTCAAGCGCCGCCATCCTAGACGTGTCAATCGCCGCGCCAGAAAGGTCAGCTTCAAGGTTTTCAATCTCAGCTCTTACAAGCCCCCGCGCGCTTTGATAATTTTCAAGCGCCTCTTTCATTTCAAGCATCTGCTGATCAGTTAGGCGCAAACTGTTAAGTTCGTCCGCGTTTTCAATCACGTTCTCATCAAGCGCCGCGCTAAATTCGGCCTTTTTAGTGTTAAACGCGCCAAGTTTTTCGCGCAATTTGCTTGAACTTAATTTAACCTCGCTTTCAAGCCCCGCACGTTTAACAAACAACGAAGACTGCTTTTGCTCATAAAGCGCCTTGGTCTGTTCAAGTTTTTTAAGATTAAACTCTGCCTCTGCCTGCGCGTCCTGGGCACTGGCACCCGCAAGCACCTTTTCAAGCGAACCAGCAAGTTTGTCTATCGCCTCGCTGGTTTGGCTTACAAGGGCACAAAGAGATTCGATTTTTGACACCTGCTCACCAATCTTTATTTTATTGCCAGACAGTTCAAGCGTAACATTATTAATACTCTCTTGCGTAGCCGAAATTTGGTCTGTTATGGCCTTTAATTTTTCTTTGCTTTCATCAATAGCCCGCGAAAGCGCGAATAAATCTCTGCCCCCAAACTGCTTTTCAAGCCCCAATATAATTTGCTTGCGCTCCGCTTTAAGCGCGTATATTTTTGATAACAAATCCTCAAAAATAGCAATATTTTCTTCATTTTTTACGATTTGACCATCAAAATTGCACTTTTTGCGTATCAAATCATCAATTTGCGCGTCATATTCCTCAAAAACACGCAAAACGCCGCTTGCCTGCCCCAAATCTGCCTCAATTTTTGATAATTTTGTTTTAAAATCATCGCCACCATAAGGGCTAACAAATTGCTCCATCTTAGCCTGACGCTTTGACGAGATTAAATTAATCTGGCAAGACACGTCATTAAGGCTCATTTCCGCCGCGTCAATTTTTGCCTTTAAACCATTAAAATCTATAACAAAATCTTCGTTTTTGGTTTGCGTTTGTGAAAGTATGTCAAGCGCACGAGTTATTGACTCATATGACGTTTCAACCCCATTTCCGCTTGCCCCAGCCGCATATTCTTTTACACTAGTTTCAAGATATTTTTTGGCCGAAACTTGCTCTTCGTTTAAATCGGCCGCCTTGCGCGTCTGCTCACTTACCTTTTTGTTAAGGTCAATTAGCTCCGTCTCATATTTATTTTTAGTTTTCTGCGCACTTGCCAAAAGCAGGTCAAACGTTTCAAGCACCTCTTTGGCCGCAATAATCTGGGCATTATGTTCCTGCGCCGCCTTTAACTTTTCGGCCGCATTTGAAAAACTAATGCCGCCTTGCCCAAGGTCGTCAAGGCTTTTTTCTCGCTTAGATTTAAGCGTAGTTAACTCGTCTTCATTAAGTTTTGCCTGCGCCCTCAGCTTTTCAAGCGCAGCCCTGTTTTGAGTTAGATGGTCATTAACCAAGTTGGCGATTTTTTCAATAATTTCAATCTGCGCACCAAGGTCAACGCCCTTTTTAATTTGCGCGGCCACCTTTTCGTCAACCTCAAACTCGGCCTTTTGCCCTATCTGCGCCGCAAGTTTATTGTTTAATTCATTCAGGTTTTTTGTAAGCGCATCACGCGTTTGATTAAGTTCATTTAACGTTAAATTAAGCCCATCAAGTTCAAGCGTAAGCGAGCGCTTTTTTTCGCTTAACTTACTTAGTTCCAGCTCGTCTTCACGCGCCTTTTGTGTTTCATTAATTCGCCTCAGCGCAATCGAATAATTTTCATTAAAGCCCGCCAAAAAACTGTCTGCCTCGGTTTTTGCCTCATTAAACTCCGCCGTTACGCGTTTCAGTTCGGCCTGAGTTTCATCAAAAACCTGCTGCAACCTGCCAATTTCTTTGGCCTCTAAATCAAGTTGCTCGCTGGTGTCAATAAGCGGGCGCACGGCTTGCGCTTTTTTAAGTTTTTTATCAAGCGCATCAAACGCGTCGGCATCTTGCTTTAATTTTTCAGCACGCTCTTTGGCCGCAAGCAACTGGTTTTGCTTAACGTAATTCTGCTTAATAGCATCAAACTCACTTTGCGCGGCTTGAAGGCAATTTGACTTCTCGTCAAACTCACTGCTTAGCCCCACCGCTTGCAGTTTAAGCGCGTCTAAAATCTCGCTTGAAATATCGGCCATTTGCGTAAGTTTACCGCTAAGCTCGGCCTGTTTTATCGCAAGTGTTTGCTCCTTTTTTCTTGCGCTTTCATACACGGGCGTGCCGAACCGAAAAAGGTCAAAAATATTGCTGATTATCCCTGTGCGCTCGTTAGGCGTCGCCCTTAAAAAGTCCGCAAACTGGCCTTGTGGCAAGGCGATACATTTTGAAAACTCGTCAAACCCAAGCCCCAAAACCTCTTTAATTTTAGCGTCACAATCAAACACGCCCTCAGCGCAAACAACAAACTCGTCGCCATGTTTTATAAGGCAAACCGCCGTGCTGTCCGCCGTGTTTTTGTCTTTCTTACGCTTAAAATTGCGTTCAATGATTAGCGTTTGGTCTGCCCCATTAACTACGGCGCTAAACGTAAGCCTAACCGTTGCCTTCTCGCACGCAAGGTTGATAAAATCGCTTGTAAGTTTCGCGCGGTTAATCTTGCCATAAAGCGCAAGAGTGATGGCGTCTAAAATGGTAGACTTGCCACTTCCAGTTGCGCCAAAAATGCCAAAAAATCCTTTTGAAAACCTTGTAAAATCTATGCTCTGCGCGGTTTTAAAACTGTGAATACCCGCAAATTCAAGTCTAATCGGCGTCATCTGTGCCCCTCCTTATTTCAAGAAACATCTCAACAAGCCTTGGCGCGGGTTCTGCCCCCGTTTTTTGTTTATAAAACTGGATAAAAAGGTCCTTGTCTGACAGTTGCCTGCGCGACACCTTTCTCTCTTCACTTTCAGTTTCGGCCGAAATAAGTTCAAGCCGCACCCCACAAAGGTTAGGAAAACTGCGTTTAAGTTCTTTAATTTCAGCCGCTTTAAGTGGCTCATTTTGAACAAACGTCAACTCAATCAACTCGCTTTCGCCCGCAAGGCTAAGTTCTTTTATCGCATACGCCATATTCTTAACGCGTATCTGCCTAAGTTCGCACGCCGACGCAAGCGGCACCTGCTTAACACTGGCCACGCCGCCCTTGGTTACGTCAATGACGTTCACGCTTGGCCTGTGGTCATTAAACCTAAGTTCAATCGTGCTGCCGGGGTAATAGATATTGCTGCCTATTTTTTGCGCGCGGTGAAGGTGCCCCAGCGCCACAATATGCGCATTCTCAGGGAACACGTCGGGGCTTACGGCCATCACGTCACCAACTTTAACCTCGCTGCTGTCAGCAAGCCTTGCGCCCGCAACAAAAAGATGACTAACAAAAACATTCACGCTCAGTGGCGAAAAGTGAGACGCCCCAACGCGCACCAACTCGCGCACGCTTTCGTTATAGGTCAAATCGCCGCCACCTGCCAGTTCTTTACATTTTTGCTCGCCAAAAAACGGAAGAAAGGCCAACACGCACTCCTCTTCGCCAACTTTCGCGCGAACATATCCGCGTCCAGCGTCAATAATGCGCGCCCGTGCCTCTCTTGGCGTGTTTTTAAAGTCAACATCAAGGCTAGATGCAACAACGATATTGCGCCTGATTGCAAGCGGGTTGCACGCACCCAGCCTCTCGGGGTCGTCGTGATTGCCTGACAAAACAAAAACAAGACGGTTGCCCCCGTCGCTAATCTTGTCAACAAAATCAAAAAACATATCCTCGGCCTGCGCGGACGGCGTCGAGTTGTGATACACATCCCCCGCAATGATAACAATATCGGCATTAACGCCATTTGCCACCGCGGTTATTTCGTTTAAAATCTTGCGTTGTTCGGCCTCGCGGTCACGCGTGTCAAGGCGCGCGCCAAGGTGGAGGTCAGCAGTATGTAAAATCTTCATCAAATCTCTCTTTAAACTTGTAATTTTTTTTAAATTATGCTATGATACTTAAAAAGCCCGCCCGCTGAAAGTTTTATAGTCCGCGGAAGGCAGCCTAAGGGTCGCGCATAAATTTGATTTTATTATACAGGTTTTGGCGCATTTACGCAAACGAAAAAGGAGAAAAAGATGGCATTGTGTGCATTTTCAAGCGATTTAACGATGGATAACTTCACGGTTATTGACAATCTTTTTTTCAGCGAGTTTTTGCCACAAGCGCCCGAGAACGCCCTGCGCGTGTATCTTTATGGCCGATTTTTGTGCACCAACCCTCACGAGGATGACAACACGATTGAAAGTATGGCGACGGTTTTGGCGCTAAGCGAAGACGAGATTATAAGTTGTTTTGCGTACTGGCAAGAGATGGGGCTTGTTAACATCATTCAAAAGCAGCCGATTGAGATTAAGTTTTTGCCTATTCGTCAGTTTTCGGGGTCAAGCAAGTTGCGCCAGAAAGAAAAGTACGCCGAGTTTAACCGTCAGGCGCAAAGTTTTATAACGGGCAGGCAAATTCAGCCGCACGAGTATAATGAGTATTACACACTTATTGAAACCTACCATTTTGAGCCCGAGGCCGTGCTGATGATTATCAAATATTGCACGCTTATCAAAAATGGCAACATAAATTACCCGTATATCCTAACGGTGGCGCACAGTTTTGAGCGTGACGGCATCAAAACCGCTACTGCCCTTGAAGAAAAACTTTTAGAGCAAGAGCGTGCAAGTGCTGAAATCAAGGCCGTTTTGACCGCGCTTGGCATTAAGCGTGACGCGGATATGGAAGAGCGCAATTTGTATCTTAAATGGTCAAACGATTTTGGTTTTACTCAGGGCGTCATATTAAAGGTCGCCAAAGACCAAAACAAGGTCGGCGGCTTTCACAAACTTAACGAAACTCTTACAAAATATTTTGAGTTAAAGCTGTTTAGTATCCAAGAGATTGACGCGTTTAGGGTTGAGCGAGACGCGCTTTACACCATCGCCAAAGACGTTACCCGCATTATCGGCCAGCACTACTCCGTGCTTGACAGTGTGGTTGAAAATTATGTTTCAAATTGGGTTCAAAAAGGCTACACGGCCGAAACCCTTTCATTCATCGCCAAGGTTTGTTTTAAATCTAACATAAAAACGCTTAGCTCGATGGACGAAAAAATCAACAAATTCTTTAAACTTGGCCTTATTTCAGCTGAGGCGATTGAGCAATACCTTCAAGGCGTTTTGGCGGTTGACGCAAAAATCCGCAGTATTCTTGACGCGCTTGGTCTGTTAAGAAACGTTACGTCAAGTGACCGTGAACTTTATAAAATCTGGACTGACGACTGGGCGATGCCTTATGACCTACTGCTAATTACGGCCGATTTAAGCAAAACGCGCGAGCACCCTATTTCATACCTTAACAAAATTTTAAGCGATTTGCATACCAACAATATTACTGAGGTTGAGGCCGCAAAAGCATATCTTAACAAAAACCAAGACGCAGCCAAAGCGCAAAAAAGCAACACAACCGCAACTCAGTTTGAACAGCGCACTTACACTAAGCAAGAACTTAATGCCCTGTTTGACAGTCTTGACGATATTGAGATTTAATTTGAATTATTAAATATTTAATTTTTTAAATTTTTTGATTATCTTCATAGATCTAGATAATAAATTTATTTTACAGAAATTAAATAGAGA
>CAVCHC010000041.1:0-8118 GCA_963602035.1 Acutalibacteraceae bacterium
GGTCTTATTTTTTATTTATCTCAACAATTTTTCTGTTTTCAATCGTTAATATTTTATCAAATTTTGTTTCTAAATTTAATGCCGACGTTGAGGCAATAACCACCGCGCTTTCATTTAAATTTAAGCAAATCTTATCCAAAAGGTTGCAAATTTCATTTTGGCTTTCTTTGGCTGGCGCGTTCAAAAACAAGTCATCAATCAAAATTAAATCGGGCTTTTTTATAAGCGCACGCAAAAACGCCACCTTTTGTTTTTGAAAATAGTTTAGTTTTTTAACCTTTATATTAAGGCCAAAATCGCAGTCAATTGTTTTAAGCAAATTTTCAAAATCGGCATCATTTAAACTTGCGCCGCAAACCTTGGCCGCATAAAGCAGATTGTTTTTAACGCTTTTATTTTCAAACAAAACCGGCGCGCTTGGAATAAATGAAACGCTAAACCCGCACACTACCTCCCTGTCCATCTCGCCAAAAACAAACCCGCAAAAATCTTTTCTAAGCCCACACAAAATTTCAAGCAGCGTGGTTTTGCCCGCCCCAATCGGCGCAACAAGATTAACCCGCTCGCCCCGATTAATTGTAATCTGCGCGGCCGCAAAAATCGGCTCACCTTTAAAGTGCGCATAGTCAAACTTTAAATCAATTAACTCACCTTTACAATCTGTGTCCATCTCACATCTTTCTCCATACTTTTTAATCGAGGTTTTTATCTGCAACCCCAACCCGTTGTCAGCATATATTTTACTATGAAACTTAAAAATAAATCAAGGTTATTTTCGCTTGTGTTTTTATTTTTGTGCGCAATGGTTAGCGTAGAGGGCGTTTTAGTTTTTAAAAACCTGCCAAAAGCAACCACCGCCGCCGCCACAACGCAAACGGGCAAACTTGTTGTTACCGTCCTTGAAACTAACACCTTGACCCCCATAGACAACGCCACGGTGTGCGTTATCGAAACGCGAAAATATTATCAAACCAACAAAAAAGGACTGACCGAAAACATCATTTTGCCTGTTATCGTCAATCCAAATTTTAATGTAAGCGCGCCGCAGACTTGGGGCGAGGTCACCCTTTTGGTGTATAAAAACGGTTACGCCGACGCCATCTGCTTTCGCACAAAAATCTACCCAAACACCACCCGCGTTGGATGCGTCGTGTTTTTGCCACCCATCATCAACGACGGCGACAATCAACCCGTCATCAATCAAGAGTTCCCGCCCGACGAATACATCCGCGACCTCATCCGCCTATTTAAAAAATAATCATTAGTGCGCGTCGCCCCATCTAAACGCCTCGCTTGCGTCAACTTCAAGAGGCACGCGAAGTTTAACCGCGTTGTCCATCTCATATTCAACCAGCGCCTTAACCTTCGCCGCGTCCTTTTTAGCGCAGTCAACCACCAACTCATCGTGCACCTGCATAATAAGTTTGGCGTCAAACCCCGCTTTCTCTATCTCTTTTTCAACGTTGTTCATCGCAACCTTGATAATCTCGCTGGCCGTGCCCTGAATGGCCATATTCTGCGCCGTACGCTCTGCCCGCGAACGCACCATAAAGTTGGTAGCGTTAATATCGGGGATTGCGCGCCTGCGTCCAAAAAGCGTTTCGCTGTAACCGCGTTCTTTACATTTTGAAATCTCGCTGCTCATAAACTCATCAATCTTTGGGTGCGAGTTATAAAACTTTTCAATGTACTCGCGCGCGTCTTTGGTGCGAATGCCAAGGTCTTGCGAAAGGCCAAACTCACTCATCCCATAAACCACGCCAAAGTTGACAACCTTCGCCACTCGCCTCATCTGCGGCGTAATAAGCGGCATCGGCAGCCCAAACACCTCGCTCGCGGTTCGCGTGTGAATATCCTCGTTGTTTGAAAAGGCCAAAATATAGCTGTCATCGCCCGAAAAATGCGCCAAAACCCTCAACTCAATCTGCGAATAGTCAACGTCAATTAAAATGCGGCCTTCACCTGATGCCGTAAATATCGAGCGTATCGCCCGCCCCTCATCGCTGCGAATTGGCAGGTTTTGAAGGTTCGGCTCGCTTGACGACAGGCGCCCCGTGGCCGTAAGTGTCTGGTTAAATCGCGTTCTAACAAACCCGTCTGGGTCAATATGCTCAACCATCCCCGCAAGATACGTGCCATAGAATTTGCTGGCCTTGCGATACTCTAAAATAATCGGCACAACGGGGTGCAAATCGCCCAACTTCTCTAAAATTTCAGCGCTCGTGCTGGCTTTTTTGTTGGCTTTTGGCAGGTTAAGCTCGTCAAACAAAACCGCCGAAAGTTGCTTAGGCGAGTTGATGTTAAACTCGTGCCCAACCTCGCGATAAATCTGCGCCTGCAAACTGTCTATGCGCTTAGCGTACTCTTGCGTTAACTCATCAAGCCTCGTTCGGTCTACCTTAAACCCGCGCTTTTCCATCGCAAAAAGCGTAAATATAAGCGGAAATTCAATCTCATAAACGCACTTAGTTGTGCCCGTTTTTTCAACTTTTTCGGCCGCCTCACGCTGCGCGTAAATTAGCCCCGCCGCTATTGTTTCTTTGTCACATTTAAACAACTCGCAAATGTCGTCAACCGACTTAATAACAACGCCAAAACTTACGTTGGCCGCCACCGCCACGTCAAAGAAATTGCGCGAACAACTTACGCCCGCCTTGTCAAATCGGTGCAGCATATGCTTTGTGTCGTAAAAGATTTTAAGCGTTTTGTCATCCTCTAAAACGCCACGCAGCGCGCCATACACCTCGCCTGCTGACACGCCCGCATCAATAAGGCTGACCATCGCCCTGCTTACATACTCAACCTCGCCAAACGAAAGGTGCACCTGCCCGTTCTCGTCTTCAAAAATCGCGATAGGCTTGCCCTTGTTTTCTTGCAAGATTTCATTCAGTTTGTCAATGCTGTCAAACTCAACAACGTCAATTTTAACGGGGCTTTTATCGCCGCTTTCAACCAAATCGCTTTCAGGGATGCTCCCCGCGCGAAACAACTCTGGCCTTTTCAAAAGCGACCTAAAACTAAACCGCTCAAAAATCTCTTTCACCTTCGCGTTAAACGGATAGTCAAACGTACAGTCTTCAAGCGAGCATTTAACGTCAACCTCGGTGTTAATCGTGGCCAGTTTTTGTGAAAGATAGGCCATTTCTTTGTTTTCTTTAAGCCTTTCGCCAAGTTTGCCCGCAATCTCGTCAACGTGCGCGTACACATTTTCAAGCGACCCATACTTTTCAATAAGCGTCGTCGCCGTTTTTGGCCCAACGCCCGCAACGCCGGGGATGTTATCAGCCGTATCACCTTGCAGCGCTTTCAGGTCAACCACCTGCCACGGCTCAACGCCATACTCTTTTTTAAGATTTTTATCGGTCATCAAAATAAATTCGCTTACGCCCTTGCGCATAAAACAAACGCTTGTGGACTTGTCGACAAGCTGAAAACTATCCCTATCCCCCGTCACGATAATCGTTGGCACGTCAAACCTTTTGGCAATCGTGCCTATAATATCGTCGGCTTCAAGCCCCTCTTTTTCAAGCATTTTTATGCCCATCGCGCTAAGCATCTCTTTAAGCCCCGCGATTTGACTGGCTAGTTCTGTGGGCATCGGCGCACGCGTTGCCTTGTAGCCCGAAAAAATATCGTTTCTAAACGTGTGCTTAGAAACGTCAAACGCAACAACGATGTGCGTTGGCTTCATCTCGGTTATGATTTTAATGATAGAGTTCGCAAAGCCATATATCGCGTTACTGTACTCGCCCCAAATATTCGTCAAAAGTGGCAATGCATAAAACGACCGATAAAACACGCTGTTGCCGTCAATTATAACAAGTTTTTTATCCAAATTTCTTTCCTCATTTTGCAATAGATTTTAATTTAAAGCGTCAACTTTTTTGGCTTCATTCTTGCTACCAAAAACCGCCGCAACAATCGCGTTAGCAAGCATCAACGCAGCAACAATTGGCAAAACGACGCACGAATACCCAACGCCAAAAATCGCTTTAAGCCCCTCTGGCAGCGCGCCACACAGCCCCGCAACGCAGATTGCAACGCCAACGCTAAGCGCCAAAAATGCGGACTTTACAATAATGCTAATTTTATCCATCCGCGACTTATAAAAACTAAACATCCTTAAAACGTCAACCGAAAGCGACGCTAAGGCCAAAATAAACGTGCAGATAAGCAGGCTTGCAAGCGCAATCGTCCAATTTTCGCTAGCCTGAGTGCGGTGATTGCGCTCGTTTGAAACAAAAATGTTAGCAATATATTCGCTTGTGTCGGTTTTGCCCGCGTCAACAAGTTGGCTGGTAGACGCGTCAAGGCTGGCCGAGTTCATCGACGCCGCCCGCAGATAATCATACGCGCCCGTGTCTACCTTTTTATTGCGCAGGTTAGACGAAATCAGCCCCAAAAACCCCGCCGTAAAAACAACCACACACAGCGCTATGCCAATTATTGATGGCAGCAAATTCTTTTTAAAATCACTTTTCATTATCCTTTCGCCCCGACAAATTATTTCTTATTTTGGGTTAAAACCGTCCTTTCAACTTCACAAAACACGTCGTCCGCAATTCGCTCACGAGACTTAATGACGCCGTTTTCTTCACACGCAATCTGTGTCCATTTAAACTTTTTAGCAAAATATTTGCCCGTGTCATACGCCGTTTTAAGGTGGTGCGCGTCGGCCTCGTGAATGTCTTTTTTCGTGCCCGCCTTTAACTCCGCCCTAGACGCCGCAAGTTTTTGGCTTATTTCAAACGGAAGGTCAAGAAACAAAACAAGGTCAGGCTTAGGCAGTTTAAGCGTTTCATACTCCGTTTTGTGCAGCCACTTAGCAAACTTATCTCGCGCCGCGCCACTCAGTTTGGCGCCCTGATGAATAACGTTAGACTCAACGTACCTGTCCAAAACAATGATGGTTCCGGGCTCGATAGACTTAACCAGTTGTGTCATCGTGCAAAGCCTGTCAACCATAAACAGCGCCGATGACTGATACGCGTCAAACTCCTCAGGCGTATCACAAAGCTCGCCGCCCAAATACATCTTAACGGGCGCACTTGAATTGCTTGCATAGTTCGGGAAAGACAAACTTACAACCTTTCTTCCCTCACTTTCAAGCCGCTCTTTAAGCATCTTTGCCTGCGTCTGCTTGCCCGAGCCGTCCGTCCCCTCAATAACAATCAACTTAACCTTTTTCATACGCCCCTCACCTTTTTTAACTTGTTGCTTATTCTTCAATTTCATCAACCTTTCGGCTGCAAAAATCTTACCATCAAGCAGTCTCTGGGCGACCCAACCGTCACACCTTTGCTGCCCCTTTCAAACTTAACCGTGCTGCAATTTTTTGCTTTCAAATCTTAATATACTTACTCGCTTACCTTGCTTTCACTTAAAAACCTAGAATTTTACACGCGCTTTGCAAATGCTACGCAACATACCCCAAAACCGAAATCTGTTTTATCTAATTAATTATACCCCAAACCACCAATTTTTCAAACTATTTTCCCGCCATCCCGCAATATATTTTTTGATTTTTCTCAAAATCCCTTGCAAATCCCCTAACTTTGTGTTACACTATTCCTGCTGAATAACTTTGCAAATCATCTACCGAGCGAACATGCATACCAATTAAATTGCTAATCAACGCAAGTAAGCAATTAAAATTTAGGCCGCTTTATTACACGCACAAGCGTGCTCGCCAAAAATTTTGCAACAAAATTTGCAGGCGAAGAGGAGCAACCGAACGCTAGTAAAGCGAACACCTACGTCAGTAGGGCTGAGCGTCAAACAAGTTCGCGTTGCGACGAGCCGAAATGGCGGAATGGCAGACGCACACGACTCAAAATCGTGCGAGGGAAACTTCATGCGGGTTCAAGTCCCGCTTTCGGCACCAAAAGTAAAAGACATTCAAAATTGATTTGAATGTCTTTTTGTTTATATTGATTTTCCTTCGGCTTGTAAAGATTTGTCGCCAGTTAAGATAAAATCTTTTTCTACGGTTAGGTCGGCCTTCCAGACAATTTTATCTGCATCGTCGGTGTTAAAAATATACACAGTGGGCTTCCCGTTTGATGCAACAAGAGTAACCGTTCTTGTCAACTCCCCTTTTGCATTCAATGTTGCGTCTGGGATATCAAGATGGATAATCAATTTCAACATTTCGTTTATTTTGCTGTGACAGGTATAACGCTCATTTACCCTACATCTTGTTGACTGCTCAAATTTGCCATTTTTGTTATACTCAGCCTCAATCATCGGCGTTAATTTAAGATACAACGCCCGCCAATGCTCTTCGCCCAAACAATCAAAGAATTGGGTAAACTCAACCCCTTCGTCAGTGCTGTATCCAACTTTGATTACATCTTCAACAAACCCCTTCATTCGCATTATCCACCAATGCGACACGTATTGAAACGGCGTTAATTCAATCTTATTTTCCATAAAAACCCCTGCTTACATATTTGGCCATTTTAACCTAACCCCACAAAGCGCGCACCCTACTCTTGCTCGATTTTAAGGGATGCAGTGTTGGTGGCTTTGTCAATGGTGATAAAGCCAACCAAGTTGCTTTTGTATTGCGTGCTGCCAGTTTTGCGGGCGGCGGGTTTAATATGCATTTCGTAATACACCGACCCATCATCTTCGATACTAAACTTCTCGCGACCAATCTGGTCAACAAGGCGATAAACCCCGTCAAGCACTTCTTTTGATTTTTTCATCAAAAACTCGGCCGTCTCTTTTTTAGGGTCCATATCGCGGTACTCTTTAAGCGCCACGCACTCAGGCGTTTTATACACCCAGCGCTCGTCCGTGTCATCAACATAGTTGATTATGGCAAGGCCACTGTTAAAAAGCGCCTTCTCTCTTTTTTGAAACTCTTCAAACTGCGCTCTATCCGCCCACTTTTCATTCAATTCCATACAGAACCTCTCCTTTGCAATTGTTAACCTAAATATACCCCAACTGCCCCGCCTTGTCAACCAATTTGTCTATTTATAACAAATCCATATCAAACTCGGCGCACGTTTTACGTGTTTCTTTGTCCCAATAACTGGCCTGCACTTCACCAATATGCGCACGCTTTAATAAATACTGACAAAGCCTGCTTTGACCAATTCCGCCACCGATTGAAAGTGGCAACGTTTCATCAATAATAGCCTTATGGTAGGCATATTCAAGTCTATCCTCTGCCTCTGCCTTTTTAAGTTGCTTTAAAATAGCCTTTTTGTCTACACGAATACCCATACTTGAAAGTTCAAGTGCACAGTCAAGAACCTCGTGATACACCAAAAGGTCTCCATCAAGTTGCCAGTCGTCATAGTCTGGCGCGCGTAAATCATGTGGCTCACCGCTTGAAAGAGTGTCGCCTATCTGTGTAATAAATACAGTTTTAAAGCGCTTGGTTATCTCATACTCTCGCTGTTTGGCGCTTAAAGTTGGATACATCTTCAAAAGCTCTTCGCTTGAAATAAAATATACTTGTTTCTCAACTTCTGGCACATCGATTCCTTGCTGTTTAAGTGCCTCGGCAGTTTCAAAAATCGCGTCAACGATTTTTTGAACCGTCTGTTTAAGATACTCCAATTTTCTATCATCTCGCAAAATAACTTTTTCCCAATCCCATTGATCAACGAAAATGGAATGCGTCGCGTCAACCTTGTCATCTCGTCTTATTGCACGCATATCCGTATAAAGCCCAGTATGAGGCTTAAAACCATATTTTAAAAGTGCAAATCGTTTCCATTTTGCAAGTGACTGCACGATTTCAAGAACAGCCCCATCTTTTTTTATGTCGAAAGAAACCGGCCTTTCAACCCCACTCAAATCATCTTGCAATCCAGACTCACGCGTTACCACCATCGGTGCGCTAACTCGCGAAAGTTCAAGACCAACCGCTAACCTTTTTTCAAATTCATCTTTAATAAGTTTAATTGCTTTTTGTTTTTCTTGTGCCTGCATAGGCATATATTTTTCTTTTATAAATTTCATTTTTTTAATCTCCTTAAATGTAAAATATAGGGCAAAAATTTTAAGCATTTAAGAAGACTGCCCTTTTACCTTCTTAAATGCTGGCGATTGCCAATATTATCTGCTTCGCCCGCTACGGCATTCGTTAGCATACTAAAA
>CAVCHC010000042.1:0-8072 GCA_963602035.1 Acutalibacteraceae bacterium
TTTTTTTGACATCCTTAGTATACCAAACTATCCTACTCAAACGCAACCAATTTAACCAACATTATGAAAAATGATGAAAATAATTTTTGGAGTGTCTACCAATACAAGAATGAAGCGGCTGAAATTTTAAAGTCATTGTGAGTAACCAAAAGCATTTTAGTGTTAAAGTTGAAAGTTGAAATATTGCTTTTTATTTTTCAGTATTTTTTACCACACTCGCGTAAATACATTTACCTCTCACCAACTCTTCACTGCGTTTCAGTCAGTGTTGTTGTAAATATATTTACGCTTACTGATGTCGTTATGATAGTTTGTTTTTTAACATCGTTATATAGCAAAATCTCCCTATACACTTCCCAACTCCGCCCCCTTCAGGGGGAGGGTGGTCGCAGTGGAGCGTGGAGCGACACAAGACGGAGGGGTTAATCAGTCCGCAGAAAAAACGAGACTATTATAAATCGGCTGAGATTGATATGTCACTACGTTTCTCGTAATGACAAAAAATATCATAATAAAAAATACTCTATGTTCGTCAATACCAAATTTCATAGAGTATTATCTTTTTTCAAGTTGCCTTATTAACCCCTCCGTCTCACTACGCTCCACGCTACGTTCGACCACCCTCCCCCTAAAGGGGGCGGAGTTGGGAATTATATTAATTAATTTGTCACTTATAGCAATATAATAATTGTACAACTTATTATTTTAGCATCACATTAAACCACAAATTTCATATTACAACTTTCTACATTAGTCACGTGTAAAAATCGCGAATTTGTGATGAATAAAAAGAAAAAACGTTGTCATCTAAGCGGTAGCTAGCCTCGTCGTCACAACTCGAACTTACCTAACGCTCGACGTTGCTAACGCAAGTGCTCGCTTTGTTTGCGTTCGGTTGTTCCTCTTCGCCCGCAGAATTTATTCTAAATTCTTTGGCGAGGCTCGCGTACGCTCGCTACAAGTAGTTTGACGCTTAGTGACGTTGTCTTTTCTGCATTTAGTCGCCCCAAACCTATACTACAACTTACTAACTTAGTCACGTATAAAAAGTTAAGATTTGGATGAAGATGACACAAATAAAAAGCCCAATATTGGATAAGTGTACTCATTGTACTCGCGTCCAATTTGGGCTTTTTTAATTTGTTGTCATATTCGCCAAATATTAACTTTTTACTACTAACGTTTAGAGAACTGTGGAGCCTTACGCGCCTTCTTCAACCCGTATTTCTTACGTTCTTTCATACGTGGGTCACGTGCTAAGAAGCCAGCGGCCTTAATCTCAGCCTTATAGCCTTCGTTAGCCAAAACAAGCGCACGTGCAACACCGTGACGGATAGCGCCAGCCTGACCAGCAAGACCGCCACCATAAACGTTAACAAACACGTCATACTTAGCCTCAGCGTCAACCAAGGTTAAAGGTTGTTTAGCGATGGTCTTTAAAATGTCGTTACCAGCAAAATACTCATCAACATTAACTTTGTTGATAGTCATCTCGCCCTTGCCACCAGGGATAAGGCGAACTCTTGCAATGGCCTTTTTACGACGCCCGGTTGCCCAGAATTGTTCAACTTTAACTGCTTTTTTTGCTGCCATAGTTATGCCCTCTTTCCTTTAAGTTCTATTTTTTCAGGCATCTGAGCCTCGTGACCATGATTCTCGTCTTTATAAACGCGAAGTTTTTTGATCATCTTTCTGCCGATACGATTTTTAGGAAGCATACCGCGAACTGCTTCATAAACAGCAAGGTCGCTTTTTTCCTTCATCATAGTGCTGTATTTGATTTCTTTTAATCCACCGATATAAAGGGTGTGATAACGATAGAACTTTTGCTCCATCTTTTTACCTGTTAAAACAACTTTATCAGTGTTTACAACGATAACGTGATCACCGCAATCAACGCTTGGAGTAAACTCTGGTTTGTTTTTGCCACGAAGGATAGCCGCAACCTGGCTTGCAAGACGGCCAAGAGGCATATCAGTTGCATCAACAATGTACCATTTATCTGACTTATTTTCAGGATTATGTAAATATGTTTTCATCTTGATTTTCCTTTTATTTTTTATTACAAACGCCATACCCGTGAGATCAATATGGGCATTTGCCTCGCATAATGCTTAGTTATTGTATAACAATCGTCAACTTTTGTCAATAATTTTGCCAAAATTTTTATAATTTTTTATTAGTAAGTGACCTCTTTAAGATACAAAGCGTACGGCGGCATCGTTTTTCCGCTAAGCGCGCGGTTTTTAGCCTCGATGATTTTAGCCACGTCCGTTTCTTTAAGCCTGTGCATCCCAACCTCGATAAGCGTGCCCATAATTATGCGCACCATGTTATACAAAAAGCCCGTGCCCGTTATCTCAAACTCATATTCAAAATCGCTTTTTTGATTGATTTTAGCGCTTAAAATCGTCCTAACAAAATCGGCTTTGCCACTTTTTCGCGCAACAAAACTGGTAAAGTCGTGCGTGCCCTCAACCGCACCTACTGCCCTTGCCATCGCGCCAACGTCAATCTTGTCATTTACCCTAAGTTCGCGGCCAATTTTTAACGGATGCTCAAAGCGGCTTACATAAAACTTATAGATATACGTCTTTTTTTTGGCCGTAAAGCGCGAGTCAAAATCAGAGTCTGCAATCCACGCGCTAAGCACCCGCACATCGGGATCCAAAAACGCGTTAATACTTGCAGCAAGACTGTGAATTTTTATCTTTTGTGCACTTTCATCATCAAGTTCAAAATGCCCAATTTGGCCAAGCGCGTGCACGCCCGCATCGGTACGCCCACTTGCATAAAGCGTGACCTTTTTGCCCGTAACGCTGAAAATAGCAAACTCTATTTCTTCTTGCACAGTGCGCTTATCTGGCTGCTTTTGCCACCCACAAAACCGCGCTCCGTCATAGGTTATTTTACACGCAATTTTTACCATAAAACCCCGTCTTTCTCCCAAAATTTAAGGTGTTATGTCTGCCATAACACCCTATTTTTAATTGATATTAAAACTCCATTTCAATGTCAGTATCGCGCACCTCTTTCCCGCGAGAAACGTCAGCAAGCGCCTTAACGTCAGGATGCTTTTTTCCAACGATAGTAACATTGTTAAAATTAGTTGCATCCTTGTCACCAAACTTAGAAACAAGCTCGTCGTAAGCATCTTCGTTTTCCAAAACTATGCGGTTTTTAGCAATGCCATACGCAAGGATAGATTTTTTAAGGTTATCTAAACACAGGTTAAAATACCTTTTGCTGGTGTCTTGACATTCTTCGTTATCAAACGCAGGCAGATACCTGTTATAGCGCGTATAAAAGTCATACTTCATATCATCGTTAATGGTTGTTTTTGCATCCGCAAGGTCAAAATGAAGCGACAAAAAGAATTCAGGCGTGCCATTGTCAAAGCGCTTTAAATCATCAAATAATTTTTTGCGCATATTGTTTTCATATTCTTTCATAACTGGCGATACGCCAACCACCTTAGACACCATCGTGCTGTTAGCTTCCATCGCATACGTCAAAAGCGCCGTATCACGCCAAAGCACTGACAAATTCGAGTTTTCAAACAGCTTTAACATCTTTTCATCGTCAGCGTTTGGTGAATCAAAATTAACGGTAAACAAGCCCTTTTTAAAAGCATAATAGTCAACCATATCAACAAGCCTGCTGTATGCCTCAAACTTGCGTTTGAATAACGTGCGGTCTTCATTTATTGGCATTTCGCTTCTGTCGTCAAGGTCCTGATGAGGAAAATTGTCTCTCTTAACGCTTTCAAGAAAGCCATAAATGTCAACATAATTAACATAGTCATCCGTCAATTTGTTAACAAGTTTTGAAAGCTCATAAAACTTGTCATTACCTGCGGCTTTGTTAAGCTTGCTGAAACTTTTGCCACCCTCAGTTTCTTTGTCAAACGCGGTGCCAAGCGCCTCTGCAACAACAATGTCTTCGGCCAAACTTAAAAGATCCTCGGCATAAATTGTTTTTCTGTTTTTGTTAATAATCATAAAAAATCTCCTTGTTTTTGATAGCCTGATTATATCACACAATTGCCTCTCGCGCAAGGTATATTAAAATATTTGACTAAATTTTGTTAAAAGTTATATAATTTTTATAAACAAAACCAAACACACGGGGGAAAGTATGAAAAAATTTATCACAGTTGATGGCAACACCGCCACCGCCAATATGGCCTATCTTTTAAGCGACAGCGCCTTTATTTACCCAATAACGCCGTCGTCACCAATGGCCGAAAACGTTGACGCGTATGCTGCTGCGGGCAAGAAGAACATCTTTGGCCGCACGGTAAAAGTCACCGAAATGCAAAGCGAGGCGGGCGCCGCGGGTGCGCTTCACGGTGCACTTACGGGCGGAGCACTTGCCACCACTTTTACGTCAAGCCAAGGCCTGCTTTTGATGATACCGAATATGTACAAAATCGCGGGCGAAGGCTTGCCTTGCGTTATTCACGTGGCCGCGCGCACGGTTGCAACCCATGCCCTTTCAATTTTTGGCGACCACAGCGACGTTTACGCGGTAAGGCAAACGGGCTTTGGTATGATTGCCAGCCGCAACCCCCAAGAGGCGCAAGATATGGCGCTTGCCAGCCACCTAATTACGCTTAATTCAAGCGTGCCATTCGTGCACTTTTTTGACGGGTTTAGAACCAGCCACGAAATCGCCAAAATCGAAGAGATTTCGCCTGACATCGTTGCTGCCCTCTCGCCTGCCGATAAAATCCTTGAATTTAAGGCCTCAGGGCTTAACCCGATGAACCCAACCCAGCGCGGAACCGCCCAAAATGAGGACGTGTATTTTCAAGCGCGCGAGGCGTCTAACCCACGCTATAACGCCCTTCCTAAAATCATAAAAAACGCTTTTGCTGACCTTAAAAAGGCAACTGGAAGAGCGTACAACACCTTTGAATACGCGGGCGCGCCTGATGCAGAAATGGTTATCGTTTGTATGGGTTCGGGGGCTGACACGGTTTTTGAAACAGTTAAATACCTAAGCGCAAGCGGCGTTAAAGTTGGCGCCGTGAACGTACGCGTTTATCGCCCATTTATCGCGGCAGATTTAAGTAAGGTTATCCCTGCTTCTACCCAAATTGTGACTGTGCTTGACCGCACCAAAGAGTCAGGCGCCGTGGGCGAACCGCTTTTTGTTGACGTTGTGTCGGCGCTTAGTGAGTGCGGCCGAAACGTAAAGGTAATCGGCGGAAGATACGGCCTTTCAAGCAAAGAATTTACGCCAAGCCACGTTTTAGCAGTGGTTGAAAATATGAAAAAGGCCAACCCTAAAACGCATTTTTCGGTTGGTATTGATGACGACGTAACGGGTCTTAGCCTTAAAATTGTTCACCACCTTGACCTGATCCCGCGCGACATTATCAGTTGCAAGTTTTTCGGCCTTGGCAGTGACGGAACGGTAAGCGCAAACAAGTCTACCATCAAGATTATCGGCGAGCAGACCAACCTAGACGCGCAAGCATATTTTGTTTATGACAGCAAAAAAAGCGGCAGCGTCACCACCTCTCACCTGCGCCTTGGCAAAAGCAAAATCGTTGCGCCGTATCTTATTGACCAGCCAGATTTTGTTGCGTGCCACAACCACACTTTTATCAAAAAAATTGACGTTTTAAAGGGCATCAAAACGGGCGGCGTTTTCCTTTTAAACAGCCCGTGGACGGATGAAGATTTAGAGCGCGAACTGCCCGCAAGTGTTAAGCGAACAATTGCGTCAAAAAAATTAAGGCTATTTAATATTGACGCCGAAGACATCGCCTCGCGCGTTGGGCTTAACCGCCGAATTAACCTTATAATGCAGACCTGCTTTTTTAAGCTTTCAGGCCTGCTTGACGAAAACAAGGCCATAACCCTTATCAAAGAGATGGCCAAAAAAAGTTACGCCAGCAAAGGCGAAAAAGTGCTTGAAATGAATATGCAGGCGATTGACCAGTCGCTTAGCCACCTGCGCGAAGTGAAATACCCTTCTTCGTGGGCAAAAGCGCAAGACACGTTTAGCCCCGCTTGCACCAACTGCGCCGAATGCTCTGGGTGTGAGGCCAAGTTTAGAAATGAAATTATTGACCCTATTTTAAAACTTAACGGCAACGAGATACCAGTATCAAAACTTAACGCGTCGGGCGAGGTTCCAACCGCCACCAGCAAGTTTGAAAAGCGCAACATTGCCAATATGCTTCCTAAATGGCTAAGCGAAAACTGCATTCAGTGCGGAATGTGCGCACTTGTGTGCCCTCACGCCGTTATAAGGCCGTACCTGACCCAAACGGGCGACAAGAATTTTGACGGCGTACCAATGAAACCCGCGCTTGGCGTTAATGGATACAATTTCACCATCCAAATAAGCCCGGCCGACTGCACGGGATGCTCGGTTTGCGCCAACGTTTGCCCGTCAAAAAATAAGGCGCTTGTTATGACCGAGGCCGAAAAAATCTATGACGCCGAGTTAGCTAGTTATAACAAAATTAAAGACGTAACTAACCCCGCCACGCCGTTCCCTCTTTCAAGCATCAAGGGCAGCCAGTTTAGGGCGCCACTGTTTGAATTTTCGGGCGCTTGTGCGGGCTGCGGAGAAACGCCTTACATCAAGTTGTTAACCCAAATCTGCGGCGAAAATCTGGTTATTGCCAACGCAACGGGCTGCTCGTCTATCTATGGCGGGTCGTTCCCTACCTGCCCTTACACTAAAACCCCAAACGGGTTCGGGCCAGCGTGGGCAAACAGCTTGTTTGAAGACAATGCCGAGTTTGGCCTTGGCATACACAAAGCCCGTAAAGAGTCACGCGCACAACTTGAAGAAACCATCAAAGCGCTTATAAGCAACAACCTTGTCAGCGCCAAATTAAAAACGCTTCTTACGACGTGGCAAAATATGCCTAAAAAGAGCAACGACCTTGCCAAAGACATCGCGGCGCTTGCCCAAACCGAGGCGCAAACTAACCCTAATCTTGGGCTGCTGGTGGCGCTTAAATCAAGTCTTGCTGACACCAACACGTGGATTGTCGGCGGCGACGGTTGGGCGTATGACATCGGTTTTGGCGGCCTTGACCACGTTTTAAGTTCGGGCGAAAATGTTAAGGTGTTGGTACTTGACACCGAGGTATACAGCAACACGGGCGGCCAAGCCAGCAAGGCCACGCCGATGGGTTCGGTAGCCAAATTTGCTGCAAGCGGTAAAGAAACGCAAAAGAAAAACCTTGGCGCGATTGCCCAAAACTATCCAAATTGTTACGTTGCGCAAGTGGCACTAGGGGCGAATATGCCCGCCACCATTCAGGCGTTTATCGAGGCTAATGAGCACGACGGACCCGCCATCATTATCGCGTATTGCCCGTGCATCAACCACGGCACCGATATGAGCAAGTCAATTGACCAAGAAAAGCAGGCCGTTTTAAGCGGATACTTTAACATCTATCGCTTTAACCCAAACAAACCGCAGCCGCTTACAGTTGACGCCCCTGCCCCAACGTGCCTATACACTGACTTTATTATGACGCAAAGCCGCTATTTCACGCTTTCAAAAAAGAACCCAGACCGCGCGCATGACCTGTTCTCTCGCGCCGAAAGTTACGCCAAAAAGCGCCTCAATAAACTTATAAATAATCAATAATAAACCCTCGCGTAAATATATTTACACTCACCAAATCTACTCCCAACTCCGCATTATCCTCACGCGCAAGTGTGCAAATAAAAAAATCAACATCAAAAAACCTTATTCAAATCGAATAAGGTTTTTGTTTTTTATTGAATTGATTTTTTATTTTATCGCAACTACATATCGCGCTCAACGGCGGCCTCAACCTTTCGCATTTGCGCCATTTTAAGTTTTTCTCTTCTGCGCTCTAACGCTGGCTCACGCTCGGCAATTGCCCTGTCTCGCCTCTCGATAAAGTCGCTTAATTTTTTATAATAACTTCCACTCCCGCAAAGCTCTTGTTTTATCTCAAAGTCCCTTCTGCGCGCAATTAACTCGTTTGCTTCTATCCAACTTTTTCTTACTTCCATTTGCATAAACCCCCAGTTGAATTTTGCATATATTAACACACTTTTTTAATC
>CAVCHC010000043.1:0-7795 GCA_963602035.1 Acutalibacteraceae bacterium
ATTTTTGGTCGCCTTATTACTAATTACGCAACCTCGCTTGACTAAATAATTAACCCTCAACCTTTATAAATTCGCCCGTTGTAAGTTTGCAGATATACGCCGCCTCAACGGGCATTTTAAATGACTTAGTAAGCGCACGCGAATAAAGCGCAATCTGAGTTTTATAACTTTCAATTAAATTTTGCGGTGATTTATTTGACAGCTTAAAATCGATTAAAATCAGGCTGTCTTTTTTCTTGATAATCAGGTCGCAAATACCCTGCACCACGGTAAAATTCGACCCACTTTTTTTCTTCTGTATAGGCTGCTTATCGGTCGTTCCAGCCTCGTTATCAATACGCATAATAAACTCGCGCTCACGCAAAAATTGCGCATTTTTATTTTCTTGAATGATAGGGCTGCGCTTAATACGCTCGATTATGTTTTTATCAATTTTTTGCGAAATTTCGTGCGTTATTTCATTGTTAGACACCAATTTTGCGATTTTTTCATCAATTTCGCTATTTTTTTCGTCAAAATAGTCAATTTGCTGCAAAATCTTGTGGTATGCAGTACCTAATTCGGGTGAAAAACCGCTTTTTTCGTCTTCAAACAAAACTGGAACCACTTCTTTTTCTTGCGCATTCATCGCCGTTACGCTTGTTTTAGCAGGCGCCGAGGATGACACTTGTTTTGTTTTTAAATCATTTAAAATATTAATTAGCGTCTGTTTTAACTGCTCATTTTGTCCGTAAATTCTTATGCCCGCGTGCTCTTTTAAGTGGAATGAATTCACACCATCAAGCGCGTCATAAAAATTAATGTCTGCAATATCACCAAGCGCGTTTGTCCCGTCAAGCTTATCAAAAACTACCGGCGCAAAAAAGTCAAGAAAACTGCTTGCCCGCGTGTTTGGCTTGTCTTTTTCAAGCGCATCAATTTGCCCGCTTGCGACAACAAAAAGTTTGTTAACCGCGCGCGTTAAGGCAACATACAACAGCCGCAATTGCTCTTCATTATTTTTGCGCGTTTCATTTAGGGTTATCGCGCTGCGCACTGGGCAACTTTCAACAAACCTCTCTTCTTCGTTATAATACCTTATGCCGATGCCAAAATCTTTTGATATAACAATATCCTGTGCGTTAGATTTTCGGCTAAATTCTTTTCCGCAATGCGCCAAAAACACAACCGGAAATTCAAGCCCCTTAGACGCGTGGATGGTCATAATTCTTACGCTATCCCCAACCGCAACGTTGTCACACATAACCTCGCTGTTTTCAATATCAATAAGGTTTTGTGCTAAACTTTTCGGCGTTAGGCTGCTTATAAATCTGTCAATTTTTTGAAGCGTTGCATCGCTTTCTTTTTGCATTAACGCAATCGTTTTAACGTCAAGCTCGTCAACAATTTTCAGCACAAGTTCTTTTGCGCCTAAAAATTTTGACAGCGCCTTAAACTTGTCATACTTTTCAAAAAATCGCGCAAGTTTCGTTTTTGTGTACTCGCCCAAACCTTCACAATTTCTTGCTGCGGCAATCGCCTGATAAAAGTTCTTTTTGTCAGGAAAAAGTAGTTTAATACCAGCCATATCCGCGGGTTCAAGGTTAAACAATGGCGACGTCAAAACCGCAAAAAGTGGGTAGTCTTGCGCAAAATTATCCAGAATTTTCAAAAAACACAGCAGATTTTGCACTATTTCGTCTTCAAAAACATTCGTGCTGCTGTCACTTGAAACGGGGATATTACGCCGCGCAATCTCTTGCGAAAACTCTTTTAAATATTCGCCTCTTGACGCCAATAAAACAACAATATCGCGATAATGAATTGTACGCGGCTCTTCACCCTTTCGCGCGGACATTTTTTCGCCAACAATGCTATTAATGCGGTTTGCAATAAGCTGCGCTTCGGCCGTTGCAACGCTTATTTCAGGGCGCGGCGGATTGACGTGCTCGATAACGCTATAAACGCCCATCTGGTCATATCCAGCCTCTTGCGGTTTTAACGCCTTTTTAAGGTTAGTGGTGTCTAAAAAGTCAAACTCAACACATTTTTCGTGAGTCTCTTCCCACTCGCCCGAACCGCAAACAAGGTTGCCCTCTTGCGCATAGTCAATACCGCCAAAATCTTTGGTATAGCACTTATTAAACACGAAATTGGCAAACGAAAGTATTTGCGGATTAGACCTAAAATTTTCTTTAAGGCGCACAAGTTTTCCTGACACATTTGCCCCAAAAGTGTTATATTTATTCAAAAATATCTCGGGGTCACAAAGCCTAAATCGATAGATACTTTGCTTAATATCGCCAACCATAAATCGGTTGTTTTCGCGCGATAAAAGCGTGATTATCTTTTCTTGCACGACGTTGATGTCTTGATACTCGTCAACAAAAATATATTTATATTTATTTTGAAGCCCCTCACGCACCTCGTCAATTTCAAGCAGTTTAAGCGTCCACTTTTCAAGGTCGCCAAAATCAAGCCCCCCGCGCGACTGTTTAAGCCCCGCCAAAATATTTGTGTATTCAAGCGTAAGCCTGAAAAGCGCCTTAATTCTTTGCGCGTTAACGCTTAGGTGCTCGCGAATTTTTTCTATATCGCCCGTGCCCCACCATTCACGCATATCCTTAATTCGCGCCGCAAACTTTTCGCGATAACTTGAAAGCGCCTCCTTCGCGTCAATCAAATCTTGGTTAACTTTCGCCGGAATCGTTTTCATACTTGGCAGGTTAAACAAGTTATAAACATTCATCTCAATGCTTGAATTTTCACTAATTTGACTGGCAACAAAAATAAGGTTTTCAATATAAGCCCCAAACTTTTCATCACCCGAACTTATCGCCATTTTCAGGTATTTAGTAAACTCGTTTTTGGCCGCCTTAAAAATGTTCACCATCTGCAAATTTAGGTATTTTAAGCAAATATTTTGCGAAAAATCACTGTTATAGCACTGATTTTGCAGTTTTTCAAACCAATTTGGGTCAATTTGGCTCTCATTATAGTCAAAAACTGCATTTATGGCCTCCGTAAGCCCAATATCACTGCGATTTTTGTTTAAAATGTCAGCAAGTTCAAGCATTTCGGCGTCTTGACGAGCCAGGCAGTTAGCAAAAAGCTTTTTCATCGCCTTGTTTTTTAAAACGCTCATTTCGGTTTCATCAAGCACGATAAACGCTGGGTCAAGCCCGATTTTATAGAAATATTGCTTTAAAAGTCGCGCACAAAAACTGTGAAGGTTGCTGACATCGCTGGTGCCAACCATCTCAATCTGCTCTAACACAAACTCGTCAGGCGGCAGTTTTTCAAGCGCTTTTATCAGCTTTGCCTTCATATCGGCCGCGCTGGCCTTGGTAAACGTGACAACCAAAAAGTCAGCGATTGAAATTCTTTCGCGCGTTATAAGGTCAACAATTCGGGCTATCATAACGGTAGTTTTTCCACTGCCCGCACCTGCCGACACCAACAAATTGCTTCCGCGCGCCTCAATCGCCTCGCGCTGGCTACTTGTCCAATTATTTGCCATCAGCATCCTCCTTTCGTTTTATTTCAAGCGGTCTAAACTTCTCCGCATGTAACTTTTTCAACTTTTCAATCGTAACTGGCGGCTCAGGCAACTCAATTTCGCGCTCCTCATGCGGAATATGCGTATCATAAAGCAAGTTAAATCGGCGGTCAGGGTCAATCCATCTGTCAAGCTTGCTTCCGTGCTCAACAAAGCGCCTACCAACGTCAGCAACTATTTCGTTTGTTATCCCGCCAAACTTAAAGCGACCGCCCTCATACCTGCTGCCCTTGTTGCCACACAAGTTTTTAAGCGGGCAATACGTGCACGGCGACGCCCCAGCACTGTTAATCGGCGACGGCGCAATGTTGCCAAATTTAATCTCAAACAGCGCGCGGTCAGCCACGGCGTAAACATAGGTCATAAGCCCGTCAAGCGTCTCCTCGCTTACAAGATTGGTGTTAGTTTTTAACACCATCTCGCCCGTTTCACGCGTCTGCTTGTTGTTTTTCAGTTCGGCCATTATGTATTTTGAGTGCGGGTTTTCAAGGCTAATGGTGTTGTCCATCGCCAAAACCACGCCAAAATCGTTAGCGATTAGCCCGCGATTGCGATACAGATACGGTACCTGCGCCTCGCCATCAGCAAACTCGTTGCGGATAGGAAAATACAGCACGCCCGCAGGTTTAAGCCCGCGATACCCACGCATCGCCAAAAGATAACTTATAAGCTGAATTTTTTTGCCATAAAAAACATCCTCGGCCGACACGCTTATGCTGCCCGTTTTATAGTCGATAAGTTTAAAATACTTATCCGTTGTGTCTATTCGGTCGATCTTTCCAACAAGTTTGATGCCGCCGTCAAACGTAACGCCCATCGCGCCATCCTTGTTAAACTTGCCAAATTGAAGTTCGGTCGCTTGCGGCTTAAAATCGCTGCTGGCGCACTGCTCAAACAAAACGCGCACAAGTCGTCTTGCCTCGCCTTTAAGTAAAGACAAAACAACGCCATTCTTTTCAGGCACAATTTCAAGCTCGCTTATCGCGTCTCCAAGCAACTTATCCGCCACCGCGTTAAGGTTGTTTGGGTTGGTTACCATCAAGATTTTAACAAACTTTTCAGCAATCAGGTGCAAAATATTACCAATATCAAGCGGCCGTATTTCGCCGTTTTCGCGCTCTTTAAGCCCAAGGCCATAGGTCACAAAATGCTGCATCGGGCACGCAAAATATTTTTCAAGCTGGCTGATACTTACCGTCCCGTTTTTAAAATACAACTTATCGGCCACGTCGATAACAAACTCTGGCTTGCCCGCCCACAAACTTTCAAAAACTATCCTGTCCTCGGGCGACGACACGGCAAAAATAGCGTCCCTAAGCGCCCCCAAATCGTCATCGGGGATGTGCCCCATTTGTAGTTGCCTAAGCGAAATATTTTTTGCAAGAAAATTGCGCGCCATCTTGACGCTTGAAATTCGCTCGGGCTCAACCTTTAATTTTATAAGTTTGAAATTAAACGGCTCGGCCTCTTTAACCTTTACTCCTAAAAGCCTTGAAACCCAGTCAATCAGCGCCGACGGCTTAGCCTCTTCGCCCGCGCCCGAGAAACTTGGAAACGTAAAAATAAGTTTTTCGGTCGGCTGTAAACACAGGCTAAACGCTTTCAGCCTCTCACGGCGGTTAACCGTGCGGATGGTGGGCTCTATTTTTTTGTGCACCGTGTCGCCCATACTAACAAGTTCATTGTCGCCAATTATGCCACAGTCATCAACGCGCAGTGGCACCACCCCGTCCGTCGCGCCACAAACAATCATCACCTTTATTTCAGGGCTTATCGACGACGTGTCAGGCACACACACAACCTCGCCCACCGTAAGCGGAAGCAGGCTGATTTCGTTAAGCCCAAGCGTTTCAAAAAGCGCGCCAAACTCAGCGATGTCTGTAAACGTGTCGCCAAGAAACATAATTATGCTTTCAAGGCCATCGGTCAGTTTATCAAGCACTTGGCTTGTTACCTTAGCGCTTAGTTCGTCAAGCGTAATCTGCGTTTGATATAAGCGCTCTAAGCGCGACTTAATGTCAATCTCGTCTAAAAATTTTAATACCGCCTGCGCCATCTGCCCGCACGTTTGGGCGCCATCAAGCGCGTCAAAAAACTTAGTCAAAAGTAAAGCAAGTGCCTTGCGCGTTTCTTCAATCGGGGCAATCTCATCAATATTTTTAGAGTGAAACGGCCTAAAAAATCCGCGATAGTTAGTGCCGAATTTAAGGCACATGTTTTCAAACTCGTCAACGCCTGCTAATTCGCAAAGCGGGTTTTTCATAAGAATACGCACTTCTTCGGCCTCGCAATTCGTCCTCGCGCATCCCAAAAGCGAGCGCACAAGACCAAAAAGCGGATGGCTTAAAAGCGGAATCGGCGTTGAGATAAAAAGCGGGATTTCGCGCGCCGAAAACTCGTAACTAAGGTGAATATTGTATTCATCTGGGCTTGGGCAAACAATGGCAATATCGCTTGCAGACACGCCATTCTTTAAAAGTTTGGCCACGTTTTTTGCGATGTATTCGGCCTCTTTTGCGGGCGTTTCAGCCTTATAAACCGCCACCGTACCGTCGTCCGCGATGCTTGTATTTGGATAGGCGTAAAGATTTTTTACCAGGTGCGAAAAAGCCTTGTTTCGCCTAACTTCAACCCGCGTTGGGTTATAATTTAGTTTATATTTGTCCGCCAGGTGCTTACATTTTTCAAACACCTCGTTTTCGGTTATGTACGCATTTGGCGCGTTTTTTGGGATAAATGAACACGCAACCTTAACCCCGCGTGAAATCTTGGTTAAAACCTCGATAAGTTCAACGCCTTGGGCGGTAATTGAGTCAAACCCAACAAGATAAATATGCGCGTTGCTTACAAACTCACTGCCGCCAACCACCTGCGTTAAAAGGTCAAGTTTGTCGCAATTATCCAAGAAGTTGCCCGTAATAAAGGCCGTATATGCGTCAAAAATGGTAAGGATATCGCTGAGTTTGTTAACAAGTGCGGCGGGCGCCGTGTTTATCATCTTAACCACGTCGTCGTGCGTGATGCGGCTGGCTTTAAACTGCGCAATTGTGTCATACATAATCTCAGCGAACCCCAGCGACTTGGCCGACTTTTTAAAGCACGTCAGCTTTTCGTAGTTGTCAAAAATCACCTTGCGCGTTATAAGAATGGCGCTGTCACGAGAAATGTAGCGCGACTTTTGGCTTACATCAATCTTTTCAAGCAGCCTAACAAAACTATAAACAAACACGTTTGAAAAAGCCTCTTGCCTTTCAAGCAAGAGTTTTTCTATGCAAAGCGAACTTGTTTCAGGAACAAGCACTATTATATTTTCATCGATATTTTCGGCCTTTTTTGCAATTTCGTCAATCGCTGCAAGGGTTGACGCGGCCGTTGTGTCGCTTAAAATAAAGTCAAGTTTCATAGCCTAATTTTAACATATTTGCGCGTTTGAAGCAATAATTTTAATAAATTAATAAAGGCAATTGACAAAGTTAAAATTTCTTGTCATAATATTTTAAAGGAGCAAAATTATGTACACCATTCTCTATTACGTCTGCGCGATAATGTTTGTTATAAGTTTCGTGCTTGGCATCTACGCAAGTATCAAAGTCAATTCAAATTTTAACAAGTTTTCTTCATTTAAGCCTGAAACGGGGCTGACTACCCAAGAGGCCACCGAAAGAATGCTGGCAAGCGCGGGGCTAACCAACGTGAAGGTGGGCGAAATCAACGGTAAACTTACTGACAACTATAACCCAAAAACCAAAACTATCTCGCTTTCAGCCTCAACGCGTGAAAGCGCATCTATCGCGGGTTTTGCGGTTATTGCGCACGAAATTGGCCACGCTATTCAAGACAATTCGGGTTACGCACCCCTTAAAATTCGCAATAAAATCGTTCCACTTGTTAACATTGGCACCGTGCTGTTTTATCCGCTTTTTCTTGTTGGGCTTTTCCTTTTGTGCGTTGCAAGCCTGATTAATGTTGGGTTCATCTTGATTTGGGTTGCGGTTATTTTGTACTTCCTTTCAACCGTGTTTTATCTTGTTACCATTCCTGTTGAGCGTGACGCATCCAAGCGCGCCCTTGCCCTTTTGCAACAATCGGGCGTTTGCAATGAAGACGAAATCTACCCAGCAAAACAAGTTTTAAAGGCCGCCGAACTAACCTATGTTGCTGCCCTTTTAACCTCAGTTACCTATTTCTTACGCTTTTTACTTTACGTTTTAGCCGCCACTGGCAAACGCAAAAAATAATTAATTTAAATTATTGCAT
>CAVCHC010000044.1:0-7668 GCA_963602035.1 Acutalibacteraceae bacterium
AATATGGACAAAAAAAGAAATATAACCGTTTGTGTGGCGTGGCCATATGCAAATAACAACCTTCATATTGGGCACGTTTCAAGCCTTTTAGCTGGCGACCTTTTGGCGCGCTATCACCGTATGAAGGGTGACAATGTTTTGATGGTTGGCGGTACAGACTCTCACGGGACTAAGCCCAGTATACGCGCAAAACAAGAGGGTGTAACGCCGAAAGAAATTGTTGACAGATACCACGAGAATTTCAAAGAGACCTTTAAAAAATTCAATTTCAGTTTTGATATGTATAACATCACGTATGACCCGTATCACAAAGAAAAGGTCAAAGAATTCACGCGCAAATTTTATGACAATGGGTATCTTTATGAAAATCGTCTTATCAGGCCATTTTGCCCAACGTGCAACAAATTTATGGCCGATACCGAACTTGAAATTGTTTGCCCTAATTGCGGAAAAACCACCAAGGCGGACAGTTGTGATTGCGGCCACGTGCCAAGTGAAAAAGACCTTGAAGGCGCAAAGTGCTTAATCTGCGGCGGAAAGACGGTGCAGAAAGAAAACCGCGTGCTTGTATTCAAGCTTACCGCGTTTAAAGACCAGCTTAAAAAGTTGGTTGACGACCACGAGAATATTTGGCGCCCAAACAGCATAAATGAAACCCGAAAATACCTTGCGGACTTGCAGGATCGTGACTATTCGCGCGACCTTGACTGGGGCATTGAAATCCCTATCGCCGGGTTTGAAGACAAAAAGATTTGGGTTTGGTGGGAGGCGCTTTTGGGCTATGTTACTGACACGATGAAGGTGTGTGAGCAGCGCGGCCTTGACTGGCGTGATTATTGGAGCAATGATACGCAAACGCAAAAGCGCATTTATATGTGCCACGCGAAGGATAATATTCCGTTTCATTCGCTGTTTTTGCCTGCTATGCTTATGGCCACGAAAGACAATTTCTTTATCCCAGACATCATGGTTTCGGCCGAATATTTGACGTTTAATAACGAGAAAATAAGCAAGTCTAAGGGCTTTGATATGAGCGCGCTTTCGTATGCCAATGAGTTTAATACTGACAGTTTAAGGTATTATTTCTTTGCGTACGGGCCAGAGAAAAAGGATGCTGATTTCACAAGTGAATTGTATAAAAACGTGCACAATACTGAGGTGGTTAACAAACTTGGCAACCTTGTAAACCGCGTGCTGAAATTTAAGGGGCTTACGCGTATCCCAGAAGGCAAAATTGATGAAAATGTGCGTCAAAAAGTGAAAGAAGTGTTTGAAAAATCAAGCGACCTTATTGAGCATATTGAGTTTAAAAAATACGCTGAGTGCGTGATGAATTTGGTGGCAGATACGAATAAATATTATGACGACCAAAAGCCGTGGGCACAGGCCAAAGAGGACGAGGCGGCGTTTGCTAACACTATGGCAACTTGCGCGTACGTTATCGCCAATCTTTCAGTTTTGATGGAACCTATTATGCCTGAAACATGTGCGAAACTGCGCGAGATTTTGGGGATAGATGAGTTTGGGTTTGAGCCTGTTGACGTAGCGCTTGGCCGCGAACTTGGCGAAATTCAACCATTATTTTCAAGATTTTAATCTAAATTCTTGACAAATTTGATTATATTTTTATAATAAAAGTAATAAACACAAGGAGGGGGAGAGATGGACTATTCTTTTGCTGAAAGCGTTATAAGCCTAAAACTTTTGGCTGACAGATTGTGCGAAGGCAAAAATAAGCGCAATGGCCTGTTTTTGGTTGATTTTCAAATACTTTTCATTCTAAGCAAGTATGACCAAGTTTCCCCTAAAACCCTTACTGAGGATCTTGGCATCGCCAAAAGCAACCTTGCTATTATTGCAAAACGAATGATAAAGGATGGGCTTATTGAGCGTATTAGATTTTTTCAAAACCGCAAAGAGATTTATTATCAAATAACGCCAAAAGGCAAGCAGGTTTTGGTTGAAAAAGTGGCGCAAATTAATGCGGCCGCGCCAGAAACTCGCAAAGACGATATTAACCTTTTAAACAGCACGATTAACTTATTAAAAAGTGTTAAATAGGCCCCATTTAAATTAAACAAACATAATTAAACCTGTTTTTATTAAATCATAAAGGTGTAAAAAATAAACTCCGCTGATGTTGCGGAGTTTTTTTATTGAAAAACCACGGGAATGGCCAGTTTTGATTATTAAAAAACCACGGGTTGCCCCGTGGAATTTTTTTGCTGCGAAACTAATATTGAATTATTTTGAATATTCTTCTTGCGCAGCAATGTTGATAAATTCGGTTCCAATGATGTCGATTTTGTCAAGGTCGTCAAGGTTAACAAACCGTGGCTCGTAATAATTTTCGGGAGACTGCTTGTCAAGTTCCTCGCCGCCAAGGTGAGGGGTGCCGCTGGTGATTTTGCAATGATAAAAGTTTGACGCGCCGTTTGGGTCGCTCATCTGGCCAAGGTAAGATAAGACCTCGATGTTAACGTTCATCTCTTCTTGAAGTTCGCGCTTAACCGTGTCTTCAAGAGTTTCGCCCGCGTCTTGCCCGCCGCCCGGGATAACGTAGTACTCTCGCACTTCGCCGTTTTTTATTCGTCGCCGAAACATTGTAAGCACCTTTCCGTCTTCAATTATTACTGCTCTTGCACTAATTCTCATACATTTACCTCCTTAAATTTATCAATATTTATTATACATTAATTTGGTAAATTTGCAAGCAGCAGGTTAAATTTTTAAAAAAAATTTGGTTCAGTTTTGATTAATTTTGATATATGGAAAAACTAACAAAAAACTGCAATTTAGGCAAAATTTGATGTTTTTGGGCTATTTTTCAAGATTTTCTTCGTCATTTTGCGTTTTTTGACTTGCTTTAAAGGCCTTATATTCTTCGCTTGTGCGCATATAAAGATTGGGGCAGTCAAGGTTTTCGCTGCACTCATACAAGTCAAGGCGGCCATTAACGTCGCAAACGCGCATAACACGAGTCGGCTTAATTTGCCTGCCACGGTCATAAATACGATTGTTACATACGTCAAGTACGCAATAAGGCTGGCGCATCCCGTTTACGTTTTTAAAGCGCGTGTCAAACCCAAGGCGGCGATAAAAACCTTCGGCCTCGTTGGTTGGAACAAGTGTGATATATCTTGCGTTTTCTTCGTGGGCAATGCGGTAACATTCGTTAAGTAAAGCCGTGCCAACGCCGCGGTGTTCTACCTCGGTCTCAAGGCTTATAACTTGAAGGCAAACTTCGTCGCGTGCGTAGATTGATTCAATATGCAGAATCCCTGAAAGCGTGCCGACTTTGTGGGTGCTTGGCATTTGAACGCTTGGGTCGCCGCCTTCTAAGTCGCTGGTGTAGGCATCGATAACGAAGGTTGAATTAAGGTCGTCGTGCTGCGAAACCAGGCAAATTGGTTGGCCGTATTTGGTTTTTGTTAAGATTGTGCTAGATTTTTTCATTTTCGTTCTCCTCATATAAAGAATTTTGGTTTTGTGATGGGTTGGTTAGAAGTTTTAAGTCAAATTTATCGGTGCTAAGGCCAAGGTCAGGGCTGGTTAGGTCTAGCTTAATAGTTTGAGTGGTGGCAATTTGGTTAGTGTTTAGCGGCGAGTCGGCCTTTTTAATCATACGCAGTAAAAATTGGTCGGCGCATTCAAAACCCAAATTATTATAAAAACCTTCCGCTGGCGTGGCCGAAATAAGGTTAAGGTATTCAAGATTTTCAGCCCGCGCAAGTTTCTGCGCCTCGCAAATCATCGACGAACCAATATGCTGATTTTTTATTTTGCAATTAAGGTTAGAAACAAACAGCGAACTTTTGTATCCAAGGCGCGTATTAATAAAGGCGCGTTTTAGCAGTGCACCGTCCGCAGTTGCAACGGCGGTTGGGCGAAACTTGTTTGCGGCCGCGTCGAATGTAGTCATAATCGCGGTCAACTTAAATTCTAAATCATAGGTTGTTGTTGTTAGCACGGCGTACTCTTGGCCTTGCGTTGAGTTATAGAAAGTCACGTAGGCCGAACTGAGGCTGTCATAAGCGTCGCGTTTTAAAACAAGCGGCCTTAAAACGGTTTCTAAAAACTGCAATTTTAAATCATTGTTCTCGCTGCTTGCAGGGCTTGTTAAATTATGCATTTATTCCTCCAAGTAGCAAAATTTAATGTTTTTAGCCACTTTTTCATTAAAATTTGCCCGTTTTTGCGTTTTTTATTTTGATTGCTCAGCTTCATCATTGGTATGTTTGTGGTCATAAAACAACCAAGACGTGTCGTAATAATAGCCGTTAGTTTTTGCTGAAAAGATGCTTTGCTTGTATGGCTTAAAGCCGAATCTTTCATAAAAACCTTTGGCGTGAGCTAGTGAATTCAAAACAATATATGGGTAACCGGCGGAATATGAATAGTTAACGCACGCTTCAAGTAGGTTACAGCCGATATGGTCATTTTGATAAACGGCGCCGATAAAATTGATGTAAATACATTTTTGAGAGTTGCCCGCAATTTTGCATTCGTCAACATAAGCATAAAGGCCGCCAACGTTTTCAAACTGATAATCTTTTGCGCCATTGTTTTTAGTGGTAATCGCGCCCACAGTAAAGGCCTCAAAAGACAAATCATTTTCGCCGTGGTTTGCAACGATGATTATATCACCGCCGAGTTTACTTTTAGCGTAGGTATAAAAGCTGTTTTTGCAATCTGTTTTGGCAAAATTTACTTCTATTATGTGATTTAAAATATCTTCCTCAATGTCGTTTTTATCAAATTCGACTTGATATCTGTAACTTTTCACAAATACTCCTTTGCAGAAAATGTGCTAAAATTTGTGCGTTTTTATGTAAAAAGCAAGCAAAAAACGCAAAATCAAGGTAAAAACATTAAAAATATGGACTTAAAATCATATTTATAATTGCTTATATATATTTTATCACCTAGTTGGGTAACTGTCAATAGTGAATTTTTAAATGGGCTGAATTGCGTTAGGGCTAAATAATTTAAGGGGACAATGCGGCGAGGAGGGCGGTGTGGCAACGTCCTAAATTAAAGTGTTTATATTTGACTATTTTAATCAATTGGTTGACAATTGCTATCCGTGGCGATATAGTGAAGGTATGCTTACGGGTGAAATTTTAAGTGTGGTTTATTATAATGCAGAGAACGGCTATACCGTTCTTTCTTTGGCTACCGACGAGGGCAACGTAACCGCACGTGGAAAGTTCCCCGTTTTGGGTGCTGGGGAGAAAGTGGAGCTTGAAGGCGAGTTTAAAATCGACCCTAAATATGGGCGACAGTTTGTTGCCTCGGCCATAAAAATAATTCCGCCTACGACTTTGGCGTCTATAAAGAACTATCTTTCAAGTGGTCTTATTGCGGGCGTTGGAGAGGTAACGGCGACAAATATTGTTAACACTTTTAAAGAAAAAACCCTTGAAATCATTGAATTTTATCCATCTGAGCTTGCAAAGGTGCGCGGAATCTCGCTTAGAAAGGCGGGCGACATCGCGCTTGGGTATAAAGAAATTAAAAAGATGCAGCAGGCCGTTATGTTTTTGCAAAGCTATGACATTTCAATTAATATGGCCGTTAAAATCTATAACAAATATAAGGGCGCGACCGAGAAGGTGCTGCAAGAAAATCCGTATTGCCTGATTGAGGACATTGACGGCATCGGCTTTAAAACGGCCGATAAAATCGCGTTTAAACTTGGCATTGCGGCAGATAGTGAGGTGCGGCTAAGGGCGGGGCTTTTGCATAGTCTTAAACAGATTGCCGAAACGCGTGGCAGTACGCTTGCTTTTTATGACGAACTTATTGACGAAACCCTTCGCCTTTTGGATATTGGCGATGTGCGAGATGCGCTTGTTAGCCAGATCAACACGCTGATTATAAGCGGCCACATTAAGCAGGTCACGTATGAGGATCGCGACGCGCTTGCCATCACCAGCTATTACAGTATGGAAAAGTTTATCGCCACGAAATTAAAGATTTTAAACGAGGCGCCATCCGCGTTAAGCATTGATTTTGACCGCGAGGTTGAGGACTATCAGCGCTCGTCAAACATTACGCTTCACGAAAACCAGAAAGAGGCGATTCGTCAGGGCGTGTCTAACGGTGTGGCCATTATAACTGGTGGGCCGGGCACGGGTAAAACCACGATTGTTAAGGGGATTTTGCGCATTTTTAAGCATATGAAACTTAAAACTATGCTGATGGCGCCTACGGGGCGGGCAAGTAAACGCCTTGAAGAACAGACCGGCGAGAAGGCCAGCACTATTCACCGCGCACTTGAAATGCAGGGGCGCAGCGAGGGCGGTATGTTTGGCCGAAATGAGCGAAACCCGCTTGACGTTGACGCGTGCATCATTGACGAGGTGTCGATGATTGACGATTTTGTTATGAGTTCGCTTTTAAAGGCGTTGCCGCGCGGCACGAGGCTGGTGTTGGTTGGTGATAAAGACCAGTTGCCAAGCGTGGGTGCGGGCAATGTTTTGGCTGACCTTATCGCAAGCGAGCAGTTTAGCGTGGTGATGCTGACCCAGATTTTCAGGCAGAGCGACACAAGCGCCATAGTAACCAATGCGCACAAAATTAATGACGGTGAGATGATTGATTTGGCGCAAAAGTCTACCGATTTCTTTTATTCAAGCGTAAGCGACCCGACGGCGGCGGTTGACGAGATTGTAAGTTTTGTTACCACGCGCATTCCTAACTATGCGCACGTATCTAGCGCGGACATTCAAGTTATCGCGCCGATGAAGGCGGGGGCGTGCGGCGTGGACAATATCAATTTGCGCCTGCAAGAGGCGTTAAACCCTAAGGCTAATGGCAAGATGGAGATTGCGCACGGTAAGCGCGTTTTTAGGGTTGGCGACAAGGTTATGCAAATTCGAAACAACTATGACCAAGATTGGGTTAAAGACGAGGGCGGCGTTTTAGTTCAGGGCGCGGGCGTGTTTAATGGCGACATGGGCACGATTGATGAGATAAATTCGCAAACTAACACGATGGTGGTTGCGTTTGAAGACGGAAGACGCGCGACGCTTTCGGCCGTTGAGTTTGAAAACATAACGCACGCATACGCAATCACTATTCACAAATCTCAGGGCAGCGAATTCCCGGTTGTTATCATCCCAGTTATGGGCGGCAACCCGATGCTTTATAATCGCAACCTTTTGTATACGGCTGTAACGCGCGCAAAGAAAATGGTTTTGCTTATGGGTAAAAGCGGCAACATCTTTGCAATGATTAAAAACAACTATATGCAAAGGCGTCTTACAATGCTTAAAAAGTTTTTACAAACAACCATAAGCATTTTTGAATAAAAGGTTATATTTAATAAAATAAGGACGTAAAATAGGTCAAGGGCAGTAATTGTTCTTGACCTGATTTTTTGCAAAATTAAAAACAAATTGGCAAAATTATATGTTTTTTCATTAAAAATCATTAAATTTTGCGTTTTTTGAGGAGGGTGGTATGGAAGTAAAAACTAATAAAGACAATATAAAAAAGCCTGTGCATGAAATCACTTTGTCTAGCCGAGAAAAGATTTTAATAAGCGGAGTTTTAGAAGTTATCTCGGCGCAAGACAATGTTGTTTGCGTTAAAACCAATATGGGTAATCTTCAAATTCAGGGCACGGGGCTAAGGGTAGACAAGCTGAGTTTGGACGATGGT
>CAVCHC010000045.1:0-5759 GCA_963602035.1 Acutalibacteraceae bacterium
TTCATAGGCCGAAAGCACGGTATATTTACCGGGTTTAACGGCGCTTTTTTTGCCAACTAAAACCATTTTGCGTGGCTGCAACAAAATATCCTCACGCACGTAAGACACCTTTAAGTTGCCATCCGCCGTTTCAATATTTTCATTCGGCGTGTATCTAACCCCGTCTTTTTCAACCGTTTTTTCTGCCATCCTTGGCTTATTTTTTTTGCCCTTTGTTGCGCTTACGATAGTAAGCACGGTGGCGCCTATCACCAAGAATGCAAAAACGCCTAACAAAACATACTGCAAAACGTCCATATCTCCCTCCAACCCTTAACTGATTATATTTTATCACACTTTATCGATTATATCAACTTTTTGGTCAAAATTTTTGCGGCGATTACCAATAAGTTGCCTTTTTGTATCGTTTGACTGTTTATCCGCCGTTTTTGCAGCATTTTACGATTCGCCGTCTATTCGCCATTTATTCAATTTAGTTCTTCGCATTACTGCCCTCTGCCCCCTTACTTTACCCGCTTAAAGCGCAGCGATAGAATTAAAAAATTGCGACAAAAAAATCACTCAAACGAGTGACTTTATGGTGACCCCAAGCAGAGTTGAACTGCTCACTTCGCCGTGAAAGGGCGATGTCTTAACCGATTGACCATGGGGCCAAATATGGTAGCGGTTGACGGGCTTGAACCATCGACCTACCGGGTATGAACCGGTCGCTCTAGCCAACTGAGCTAAACCGCCATATATGAACGCTCATTTATTTTAACTTAAAACGCGAAATATGTCAACACATTTTTACAAATTTCTTATATTTTTTTGCCACTTCTAAAATTTCACTCAATACCCCGCCGCCATCCAACCCATCCCTCAAAACGCCCGTCTTGTCACCGATTGCCCCGCGCGCGTCATAATATAAATTGAAAGGCACTCTTTCAAATCTAACAAGGAGGACAAATTTATGGCAATTCTTTCAAACCAAGGCACCATCACGTTTAACAACGGCACCGCAAGTGGCACGGCGTCAAGCAACATCACCGAGGTCAACGTTCTTGACCAATTTAGCCTTAATCTTAACAAGGTTTCGCTTACCCCAACCTTCGTTCCCGGAGAGAATATCACGTATCAACTTATCATCAAAAACATCGGCACAAGCGACCTTTATAACATAACGCTTAGCGACAACCTCTCGGGGTCGGGGTACCTAACTTACCTTACCAACTCGGCAGTTTTGATTTCGTCAAGCGGCCGCGAAACCATTGTACCAACCACAACAAATCCGCTTGCGTTCACCCTTCCATCACCACTTTTAAGCGGCGCAACGGCGTATCTAACGTATGTTGCAACGGTGCCAGCAGACATCGCCTCAACGGTTACGGCCATAACTAACACGGTCACCGCAACGGCTAACGGCGGCAGCACCACCGGCACGCAGATTACAGCCACCACCGCCGCTACCATCACCGCCAACCCTAACGCAAGGGTAACAATCACTAAGTCCACAAGCGACAGCGAGGTAAGCGTTGGCGAAACATTCAGCTACACCTTTACCCTTACCAACTCTGGTAACACCGCCGCAACGGGCGTAGTTTTAACAGACGTTTTGCCTGCTAATTTTACGGTTTCAAGCATAACCAGCTCAACGGGCGGCGTAAGCCAAGCATGGACGACAAGCGATTATACCATCGAGTCGTCAAACAACAAACTTACATTGCCAAGCGGCAGCACCGTTAAAAACATCAACGTACCAGCCGCAGACAGCAGTGGCGACGGCGTAACCACCATAACAATAACTGGCTCTATTACAAGCGTATAATAAATTAATTTTACAAAATTTTCAAAAAAATTAGCAGTTTTTACGGCAAATTTTATTAATATTGCGCTAAATTAGCATATTTTCAATAAAAACGCAATAAAATTTAAACAATAACCGCAAAATCGCAATTAAAGATTTACAAAACCATATAAAAAGTATAAATTATACAAAAAATTAACCCTTAAAGACAATTAAAAAAGGCAAAAAGGCCAGTCTTTAAGGGTTTTTAATATTTGTTTATTGTTGATAAATAGCTATTAAATTTAATTTTGATAAAGATTTTTATTTGAAAATTTAGGGTCGCAAGTGATGTAGACGCCAAGCTGTTTAAGGGTCTGTTCGTCTTCGCTTGCAAGTATGCACGAACTATGCGCCTCACAACCTTTAAGGCTGTCAAGTCCATCAAGCGCGCATTTAGCCAGAGGGTTCACCGAACTTGAAATCGCAAGCGCCAAAAGCGTATCTTTAAGGGTCAGTTGGCCGTTTCGCACTTTAAGCCTATCGCGCTTTACCTCACAAACCGGAAGCAAGATGTTTTCAGGGATAAGCTCAATTTTGTCATCAATTTTGGCAATCGTTTTAAGCGCATTAAGCACACACGCCGACGCCGCACTTATATGGTCTTTATTTTTACCAAAAACGCAAGTGCCATTTTCAAGTTGAAGGCCAACAACTGGCACACTGAAATCCATAGCCATCCGCGCAGTTTTAGGCACAATCTCTCGGTCGGCCGGCGAGATTTTAAGTTCGCTCATCAAAAGCTCAATGCGTTGCGCCGTTTCAAGGCTGCCCTGCCCAAGTTTAAAGTCAACAAGGGCTTTTTGATAGCGCCTTATAACCTCAAACTCAGCCGCGCGCCTAACGATTTTGTCGTTTTTGATAGCAAAACCAGCCATATTAACGCCCATATCGGTTGGCGACTGATAAAGCTTACTATCTCCCGTAATTTTGGTGATAATATTTGACACAACCGGAAAGCACTCTAAATCGCGATTATAGTTCACCGCAACCTCGCCATAGGCTTTAAGGTGAAAACTGTCAATCATATTAATGTCTTTAAGGTCGGCCGTCGCAGCTTCATAGGCGATATTGACGGGATGTTTAAGGTCAAGGCTCCAAATCGGGAAGGTCTCAAACTTAGCGTACCCCGCCTTTACCCCGCGCTTATACTCGTGATAAAGCTGCGAAAGACAGGTCGCCAGTTTTCCACTTCCGGGGCCGGGCGCCGTTATAACCACAAGCGGCTTAGTGGTTTCAATGTATGGGTTCGCGCCATACCCCTCGTCGCTTACAATGGTTTTAACGTCGTTAGGATACCCCTTAGTGTAATGATGAAAATACACCTTTTCGCCGCGACGCTCTAATTTTGTTGCAAACTTTTGCGCAGATGGCTGGCCGTTAAACAGCGTTATAACCACCGCGCTAACGGTAAGCCCCTCGGCACGCAGGTTGTCCATCTGCCTTAAAACCTCATAATCATAGGTTATCGAATAGTCCGCTCGCACCTTGTGTTTCTCGATATCGTTTGCACTTATAACGATTATGATTTCGGCCTTGTCTTTAAGTTTTTTCAGTATTTGAATTTTTACGTCTGGCTCAAAGCCGGGCAAAACGCGCGACGCATGCAGGTCGTCAAAAAGTTTTCCACCAAACTCCATATACAGTTTACTGTCAAACTTTGAAATACGCTCCATAATTTTTTCAGTTTGAAGCTTTATATACTTTTTATTATCAAAACCAATTTTCATAAACTACCCCTCTTTTTCAGTTTAAAAAATATAGCCACGTTTGTCAAATTAATACCAAAATTTTTATTAAAAAATATTCACTTGCCATCTATCTTTTATTTGGAAAATTTTTTAAAATAGGATAAAATATATATAAGCTAAATGGCCAATATAACAATAATAAAATTTATTAAACAAATTAACCAGCACAATAAATTAATGTATTGATTAACCAAGCATAATTAAATTAATTAAATTGATTAACCAATCGAAACTTAATTAATTACGCATTGGCATTACACAATAATAAAAAACGCAAAATGCGCGCAAAAATATTAAAAAACCGCGCAAAAATTAAATTTTTAAGGAGATTTTGCATAAAATGGATAAAACACCAACCCCTCACATAAGCGCAAAAAAGGGTGAATTTGCATCAACGGTAATTATGCCCGGAGACCCTAACCGCGCCAAATTTATTGCTGAAAAGTTTTTAACCGACGCAAAATTAATTAACTCAGTTCGGGGCGAACTTGCCTACACTGGCCTATATAAAGGCAAGCCCGTATCGGTTATGGCGTCGGGGATGGGCAACCCATCTATGGGTATTTACAGTTATGAACTTTTTAATTTCTACAATGTTAAAAACATAATTCGCGTTGGCACTTGCGGCGCAAATAAAAAGGATATTAAACTTGCAAGCATAATTTTGGGCGACACGTCTGTTACTAAAACCAATTACGCAAACGTATCTAACGGCGAAATTGTAAAGTTGCAAAAAACGCAAAAACTGGCAAAATTATGTGAAAAAACGGCAAAAAAACTAAATTTTGCCCTAGTTTGCGGAAATTTGTTTTGTACTGATACCTTTTATGGAGACGAGTTGCAGGCTAAAATTATGGCCGATTATGACTGCGTTGCCGTTGAGATGGAGTCCGCCGCGCTTTACTTTAACGCGCAAAAATATAAAAAGAACGCGATTGCAATTTGTTCGGTTAGTGACAATTTAATAACGGGCGAGTGTCTTACGGCGGCCGAACGCGAAACAAGTTTTTCGAATATGATAATATTAGCATTGGAGGTAGCGATAAGTGAGTAAGCGAGTTTTTTTAGTTGTTTGTGACAGTTTTGGAGTGGGCGAAGCACCCGACGCAAAAAAGTATGGCGACGAGGGGTCAAACACATTAAAGGCGGTGTCGTCAAGCATAAATTTAAAAGTGCCAACGCTTACTAAGCTAGGGCTGTTTAACATTGACGGGACGGGCTTTTTGCCAAAGGCCGAAAACCCACTCGGTGTTTATGGCAAGCTTAGCGAACTGTCAACGGGCAAAGACAGCACCTCTGGTCACTGGGAAATTTCGGGGCTTATAACAAAAAATATTTTTCCAACCTTCCCTAACGGTTTTCCACGCACGCTGATTAAAAAACTTGAAAAGGCGTGGGGCACAAAAATTCTGTGCAATAAGCCATACTCAGGGACGCAGGTTATCATCGATTATGGCGCCGAGCACTTAAAAACGCGTTACCCAATTGTGTATACCTCGGCAGACAGCGTGCTTCAAATTGCGTGCCACGAAAGAATTTATCCGCGCGAAAAACTTTATGAGCTGTGCAAAATTGCGCGCACCATCTGCAAGGGCAAATACGCCGTGGGGCGCGTCATCGCAAGGCCGTTTATCGGCGAGGTCGGCGAGTTTACGCGTACCGATGGCAGACACGATTTTTCGCTTGTGCCACCACCTGATAATATGCTTGACGTACTTCAAAAAAACGCAAAAACAACCATCGGGATTGGCAAAATTGGCGATATTTTTGCCCATACCCACCTAGATAGTGACACATCAACAACGGGCAACGATGATGGCATTTCAAAACTTCTAAATATGCAAAAAGAAGATTTTAACGGCCTGTGTTTTGTTAACCTATGCGATTTTGATATGAAATTCGGCCACAGGAATGACATTGACGGTTACGCCACCGCCCTTTCAACCTTTGACAAGGCGGTTGAAAAATTTATCAAAAAAATGGCCGATGATGACGTTTTGATTATAACGGCCGACCATGGCTGTGACCCCGCTACCGAGTCAACCGACCACAGCCGTGAATATATCCCTTGCCTAATCTATGGCAAGCAAATAACTGCGGGCAATTTTGGCACAATTGAGGGCTTTAACCACATCGGCGCTACCGTTTTGAAACTTTTAAACGTATCCAACACTCCGCCTGCC
>CAVCHC010000046.1:0-5699 GCA_963602035.1 Acutalibacteraceae bacterium
CAAAAAACCACGTGAATAAAATAATTTGCAAAATTTTTTAAAAAGGCTAGACAATCAAATTACTTTGTGATACCATAAACTTGTCATGAGACGCAAATATTACCCCCACTCGAAGGTCACCTTCGAGCATTATGCGTTTAGCCGCTTTGGCTAATTCGCCCCCCTACCCGAAGTTATCTTCGGGCGTTTTGCGTTTCAAATAAAAACAAAAGGAGGATGAGAATGGAAAAGATCATCACATTTGAAGGCGTCAACAAAACCTTCAAAATCGCCAAGCGCCCGAAAGGTGTTTGGGGGGCTTTTTTAAGTTTATTCAAGCGCGAATACGTTAAAAAAGAAGCCCTTAAAAATGTCTCGTTTGAAATTAACGAGGGTGATATTGTTGGCTACATCGGCCCAAACGGCGCGGGCAAGTCAACCACTATCAAAATAATGAGTGGCATTTTAACCCCAACAAGTGGCAAGGTTGAAATCGCAGGCTTTGTGCCCTATAAAGACCGCAAGAAATACGTGTCTAACATCGGCGTTGTGTTTGGCCAGCGCGCGCAACTTTGGTGGGACGTGCCCGTTATTGACAGTTTTGAACTTTTAAAGTCCATTTACAAAATTGACGACGCAACGTACACCAAAAACCTTAAAACGCTTACCGAAAAATTAAACCTTGGCGACATTTTAAACGTGCCCCTTAGGCAACTTTCGCTAGGGCAAAAAATGAAGTGCGAAATCGCGGGCTCGCTTTTACACAACCCCAAAATTTTGTTTCTTGACGAGCCAACCATCGGCCTAGACGCGGTAACGAAACTGGCGGTAAGAAAGTTTATAAAAGACATCAACAAAGAGATGGGCGTAACCGTGATTCTTACCACTCACGACATGAGCGACATCGAGGCCTTAACCAACAAAATCATCCTGATTGGCAAGGGGCAAATTCTTTATAACGGCAGTTTTTCAGACATCAAAAAGAAATACGGCGCCGAAAAAACCATCCTTGTCACCTTTGACAAAGAGTACAAAAACGCCGAACTTGATGGTTTCACGCTTATCAGTCATAACAAAAACACCGCCACCTACAAAACCCACGACCCTGACTTTCACGTAAGCGACTTTATCAAAAAGGCGGGTGAAAAATTTAATATTGTTGACTTTTCAATCAAAACGCTTAACCTTGAAGAAATCTTAGCCAACCTCTATAAGGAGTTTGACCTATGACGACACTTAAACCTTACGCCGCCCTGTTTTCGATGAACGCCAAACAAACTTTTTCATACCGCAGCAAGGCCATCACGGGCGTTTTAAGCCAGATTTTTTGGGGCTTTATGTTTCTTATGATGTATAAGGCGTTTTACGCGTCAGGCAACCCGCCGACCGACTTTTCTATGGGTAACCTTGCAACCTACATCTGGCTTGGGCAGGCCTTTTACGCGTTTAGTTACGTCGGCAACGTGCCCGCCATCACCAACCCTATCATAAAGGGCGACGTGGCATATGAATTTGTTAGGCCGATTGACCTTTATTTTAACTGGTACTTTAAGAACTTTGCTGGCCGCGCGGTTGAGGCGCTTATCCGCTTTTTGCCCATTGTTTTGCTTGGCTTTTTGTTGCCCGCGGGGACGGGACTAAGTTTACCCGTAAGCGTGCCCGCATTTTTGCTGTTTTTGGTGTCGCTGATTTTGGGCGGACTGATGGCCAGCGCGATATTTATGTTTATCTGCATTTTTACATTTAAAACGATGTCGCCAAAGGGCGTGGCCGCGATAGTTATGGTTATCTGCAACCTGTTTGGCGGCGCATACATCCCCCTGCCGCTTATGCCCGCGGGAATCAGGCGCGTTTTAGAGTACCTGCCGTTTAGATTTATGGGCGACTTGCCTTATCGCATTTACATTGGCAACGTTAACATTGTAAGCGCGCTGATTTTTATCGCTATTCAAATCGCGTGGATAGTTGCGCTTGTTTTAATCGGCCGCGTTTGCCTTAAAAAAATTATCAAAAACGTTGAGGTTCAAGGAGGTTAATATGTACAAAAAATATCTTGAATTATATTTTAAATCGACCTTTCAATACCGCGGCTCGACTATCTTAATGTTTATCTCACAGATGTTTATAACGGCTGGCGAATTTGTTGCCGTATGGCTTTTGATGGAGCGGTTTAACAATATCGGCGGGTGGAATTTTTATAACGTAGCAATAATGTTTGGCCTGATTATCATTTGCTTTCCGCTTGCTGAGTGCATCGGCCGCGGGTTTGACACCTTTTCAAAACAGATAAAGTCGGGCGAGGTCGACAGGCTTTTCTTGCGCCCCCGCCCTATATTTTGGCAAGTGTTTTGCTCCGAGTTTGACTGGACAAAACTAGGCAAGGTGCTTGCTGGCATCGTTACGCTTGTCATCGGCCTTATCGGCAGCAATATAACGTGGACGTTTTCGCGCGGGCTGTGTTTGGCGCTGACCATCGTTTGCGGGTTTTTAATTCAACTAAGCATCCTTATTTTCAACGGCGGCATAACGATTTTTACCGTTGAAGAAAGCGAATTTTATAACATCGCAACCAACGGCGGACGCAGGCTGGCGCAATACCCAATAAGCATATATAACAAGGCGGTTAGGATAATTTTTACATTCATTTTGCCTTTTGCGTGCATAAACTATCTGCCCGTAAGTTACATTATCGGCCTGCCGTCAGCCAACGTTTGGGTTAATATGCTTTCGCCCGTTTGGGGGTCGCTTATTATCATCCCCGCCACCCTGTTTTTCAATTTCTCACTTAAATTTTACAAAGGCAGCGGAACATAAGGAAGTGAAAAGTTAAGAGTGAAAAGTGAAAAGAAGTTGACTATTTACAAATAATTTATTACATATACCCACATACATACATTTACACTCACCAAACCTACGTTACACTTCGGCCAGTGTTCGTTGTAAATATATTTACGCTTACCGCCATCGTTACTATAATGGCCTACTACTAATTGTCATTACGAGGAGGCCAAAGCCGACGTGGTAATCTCAGCCGCATTTAAACTTTCAACTTTCAACTTTACATTTAAGACTTTACACTTTAATAAGGGGATTGCCTTCGGTTGCTCGCAATGACATATTCTTTAACTTTAACGCAAGGGGTTTTAAAACGTTTGACAAATTTGTGTTTTTTCGCTACATTTAAGGTAACAAAATTACAGGAGAAAACACAATGGATAAACAATTTCAACCTCTTTTTACCCCATTTAAAATTGGCAACACTGAAATTAAAAATCGCATTGTTCTTTGCCCTATGGGTGGCACGTCCCTTTTTGGCTGGATGGAGCCTCATCATTTTGACAAAGATGCAAGCGATTTTTTTCTTACGCTTGCTAAAAACAATGTCGGCCTGATTATCCCCGGCATCGCCCCAATTCGCAATATGATAGGCGGCGGCTGGCTGTATAAGGCAAATGGCGCGTTCAAAAAACTTAAACCGTTTATGGACGAAATTCACAAAACGGGCGCCAAACTTTTTGTTCAGCTTACTGCTGGGTTTGGCAGGTCATTTTCTATCCCACAGTCAATGTCAAAAATCGCCCAAAACAAGGTCGTGCGCAAATTAATTAAGCCTATTATAGATATAGACAGGCTTACGGCCTCGCCAAGCGTTCTTCCGTCACGGTGGCTAGCGGGGTTCACCTGTCGCGCGCTTAGCATCAAAGAAATTCAGCAGATGGTCACCGCGTTTGGCAAAACCGCCCTTAAATGCAAAGAAGCGGGCGTTGATGGCGTTGAAATTCACGCGGTGCACGAGGGGTATTTGCTTGACCAATTTACCCTTGCCTACACCAACCACCGCACGGACGAATACGGCGGAAGTTTTGAAAACCGCTATCGCTTTGCAACCGATATTGTTAAAGAAATCAAGCGCGTTTGCGGAAGTGACTATCCCGTGTCGCTTAGGTATTCAGTAGTCAGCAAAACTAAGGACTTTTGCAAGGGCGCCGTTCCGGGCGAAACGTTCGTTGAGATTGGCCGCGATATGGCCGAAAGTGAAAAGGCCGCGCGCTACCTTCAAGACGCGGGGTTTGATATGCTTAACTGCGACAATGGTACGTACGACGCGTGGTATTGGGCGCACCCACCTGCATATATGCCTCAAAACTGTAACCTCGCGGACGTGGCGCACATCAAAAAGTTTGTTACCATCCCCGTTGTCTGCGCTGGACGTATGACCCCAGCCGAGGCCAGCCGCGCAATAAAAAATGGCGACATTGACGCGATGGGCGTGGCTAGGCAGTTTCTTGCTGACCCACTTTGGGTAACTAAGCTAAAAGAAGACCGCCTTGAAGACATTTTGCCTTGCATTTGCTGCCACAATGGGTGCTTCCCGATGGCGCATTACAAGGGCGTTGCGTGTGACGCTACGATGGAAGACAGTGCGCATATGGCGCGTTGTGCGTTAAACCCACAGATGATGGACGGCGGAAAGTATGACTTTAAGCCGGCTAAAAAACGCAAGACCATCGCAATTATCGGCGGCGGTATTGGCGGTATGGAAGTGGCGCGCGTTGCAACTATGCGCGGGCATAAGGCCATTATCTATGAAAAAAGCGACCGTCTTGGCGGCGTGTTTATTCCGGCGGCTGCCCCATCGTTTAAAGAAAAAGACAGGCAGCTTATCGCGTGGTACCTGCGCCAGATGAAAGAATTAAACATCGAAATTCATTTAAACAGCGAAGTGCATGACATCAAAGAAATCTGGGCAGACGAAATCGTCATCGCAACGGGCTCTACCCCACGCAAACTTAAAATTCACGGCGGCAACAAGGCCATCGACGCGATTGATTACCTTAACGGCGCGCCAGTTGGAAACCGCGTTGCCATCATCGGCGGCGGGCTGACGGGCTGCGAAATCGCCTATGACCTTTATCTAAAAGGCAAAACGCCGTTACTCATCGAGGCCAAAGACGATTTGATTAAAGCCAGCGGCGTGTGCCTTGCCAACTCGTCGTACCTGCGTGACTTTTTTGACTATGCCAAGGTGCCAGTTTACCTTCAAACCACGCTTAAAGAAATTGGTAAAGACAATATTACCATCGTCGGCGCTGACGAAATCCCTAAAACCGTTAAGGCAGACAGCGTGATTTTGGCCATCGGCTATAACAGCGCACCACTTTCTAAGCCGTCAAAACACGTTCACGTTGTTGGTGACGCCCTGCGCGTTGGCAACCTCCGCACCGTCATCTGGCGCGCCTGGGACGTAGCCACAAAATTATAGGTAATAAAACTATGAATAACAATCTGTTAAAAAGCAATATTTCATCTCGTCAAAAACCCCTTACTGACTGTTTAAAAGAAACTTCTGTAAAAAATATGGTTTTAGATTTGTTGGAAGGCTGTAAAGAAATTCCAAAGGACGAATTAATTAATATTAGCGATAGTCAATTTTTAAATAGTTCTTTTAAACTTGCTTTTCAAAAAGACAAATTAAAGGGCTTTGCGGTTTCTGAATCAAAGTTTTATATCTTTTACTTAGGAGTTTTTTTGAGATTTCAAGTAGATGATATTTGCAAAAGAGTAACTATTTATATAAGTAACGATTTTGATTTAAAAAAGTCAAAATTTAGTGAATTAATTAATTTAATTACACTAAAAGTTGAAGTATACTGTAATCAAAGTTTTAGCAAAGTGATAAAATATTTAAAAGAAAACAATTTTATCATTGAACTTATAAG
>CAVCHC010000047.1:0-5469 GCA_963602035.1 Acutalibacteraceae bacterium
CAATTAATTAATTGTTTTTTTAATTCAGTTAATAAATAATTTTTATTCATAAATAGGCATTTTTTTGACGCGTCAAAGGTCAAGTGGACAGAACTTTAATAGGCCTATAAACTCTGCCGACAATTTAACTTTATCACGACTTTTTAAGATTAGCGCAATTTTGTGACACTTTTCAGGCAATTAATTTTTATTTTTTGTGAACTCATTAAGATATTTAATTCACCCGCAGAATTTGTGCAAAATTCTTTGGCGAGTATGATTGCGCGTGGGGATAATGTCAAAAAGTATAAAGCAATAATAAAAACTCAATGCTAGTCAATACCAACTTTCATAAAGTTTTTTCTTTTTTCAAGTTGACTTATTAACCCCTCCGTCTCACTGCGCTCCACGCTACGTTCGACCATCCTCCCCCTAAAGGGGGCGGAGTTGGGATAGGATAGAGTGAGTACTTTTAACAATTGGACTACCACATTGAACTTTGGCGCTTCTCACAATGACAATTAAAAGTAGTCTATTTTAGAATCGGCGGTAGCAAGCGTAAATATATTTACAACGAACACTGGCCGAAGCAAATCTTTTTACACGCGTAAGCGTGCTCGCCAAAAATTTTTCTTAAAAATTTGCTGGCGTTGTGGGAGCAACCAAGCGATAACTTAGGCCACACTTACATTAGTAAGGCTGGCCACAAAATGAGCTTGTGTTGCGACGAGGTGGTGAGTGTAAATGTATTTACGCGAGTTTTAATAGGATTTTATACCCCCTCTGTCTCGTGTCACTCTGCGCTCCACTCACCGACCCTCCCCCAAGGGGGCGGAGGCTTCGCTGTTAATGCTTAATTAACTTCTAACGATGGGATTACCACGTCGACCTTTGGCCTCCTCGTAATGACAATAAATAATCGGCCGCATTTCAACTTTAAACATTAATTACATCCGCATTTCAACTTTAAACTTTCAACTTTTAACTTTACTTTAAAAAAGCGTTGCGGGCAATGTTGGCATAAGATGAATTATGGTATCAACATTTTTGACGCTTTTGGCCGTAAGTTTAGATGTGTTTTCGTTTGGCGTAAGTTTGGGCGCCCAAAAACGCACGGTTAGCCCCGCAGGTGCGGTATATTTTACGCTGCTTTCGTGTGGCATTTTTGGCCTTCCGTTTCTTTTAAGTGCGCGCGTTTATGCCATCGTTTCGCGGTCGGTCTGCGTACTTATCAACGGCGGGGTACTTTTGGGACTTGGGGTGGTTTATATGTTTGGTTACGTTTTTAAATCACTTTGCATTGCGTCAAAATTTGGCCAAAATAGCCCCTTGGTGCCGACTTTACAAAATTTGCAAGTATTTCCTCACAAGCCGAGCAAAAGTGCCACGGCGACCCTTAAAACGCTTTCGTCGTGTGCTATACCCGTTAACCTTGACGCGTTTTTTACGGCCCTGCTGTCTGGATACGGCCTAGGTGCGCCTATTTTGGTTTTGTCGCTAAACTTTACCATCACTCTTGGCGCGCTTATTTTAGGCAACCGCATAGCCCTGTTTTTCTCGCAAAAAAAGGCACCCGACATGGGTGGCCTTTCTGGTGCAATTTTTATATGTTTGGGCATTTTGAAACTGTTGGAACTTTAAAGCGGATGGCTATTGATGAGGTAATAATAAATGACGCATTGAGATAATGCGGAGTTGGAAAGTAGGGTGGGTAGTTGGCGTAAATATATTTACAACGAACACTGACGAAACAAATCTTTTACACGCGTTAGCGTGCTCGCCCAAAATTTTTCTTAAAAATTTGCAGGCGAAGAGGAGCAATCAAACGATGAAAAAGCCCACCGCCTACGTTAGTAGGAGTGGGCATAAACTGAGTTTGAATTGCGACGAGGTGGTGAGTGTAAATATATTTACGCTGTGGTTGAATAGGATTTTATACCCCCTCTGCTACTGCGTAGCAATCCTCCCCCAAGGGGGCGGAGGCCGCATTTAAACTTTCAACTTTATCTTCTAGTCTTCCGCGGTGGCGCCAGCAAATTGCGAGTTATAAAGGTTATAATAAAAGCCTTTTTTGGCAAGTAATTCTTGGTGCGTGCCTTGCTCGATGACGTTACCCTTGTTCATAACTAAAATCAAGTCGGCGCTGGTGATAGTTGAAAGCCTGTGTGCCACGATAAAAGTGGTGCGCCCCTTCATAATCTTGTCAAACGCCTCTTGGATGTGCAGTTCGGTGCGCGTGTCGATATTACTTGTAGCCTCGTCTAATATCAGCATCGGCGGTTTGGTTAGCATTATTCGCGCGATACACAAAAGTTGTTTTTCGCCCTGAGATAAGTTCGCGCCGCCCTCAACAAGCATGGTGTTATAGCCATCTTTAAGCTTGGTTATAAACTCGTCAAGCCCCGCAAGTTTGGCCGCCTCCACGATTTCTTCCATCGGCGCGTTAGGGTTGCCATAGGCGATGTTGTTGGCTATCGTGTCTTCAAACAGCCACGTGTCTTGCAGCACCATGCCAAACTTAGACCGCAAGCTGCTTCGCGTTACGTCGTGAATATTCTTGCCCGACACAATGATTTCGCCCGAGTTGATGTCATAAAAGCGCATCAAAAGGTTAATCATCGTGGTCTTTCCGCAGCCGGTGGGACCGACGATGGCAATTTTTTGACCCGCGTGGACGTTGACGTTAAAGTTTTCAATCAGTTTGACCTTAGGCAGGTAACTAAAATACACGTTTTTGATTTCAATTTCGCCCGTACAGTCAAGCAGTTCAGGCAAATTCTCGTCGCTTGGTTCGTCTTCTTCATCAAGCACGCTAAACACGCGCGCGGCGGCTGCAAAGGCCGTTTGAATGTCACTTATTTCGCTTGAAATATCGTTAAACGGACGCCCAAAACTGTTAGCAAATGTCAAAAAACTTGAAATCGTGCCTATTGTGAACCCCGGTTCGCCTGACAACACTAACAGCGCGCCCACAAGCCCAACAACGCCATACACAACGCCGTTTATAAAGCGGGTAGTGGGGTTAGTAAGGTTGCCATAAAACTGGCTTTTTTCGCCGATTTTATAGTATTTTTGGTTGAGTTGTTTAAAGTCGTCAACACTTTTTTGTTCACGTGAAAAGGCCTTAACAACGCGCTCGCCGCCGATGTATTCTTCTAAAAAGCCTGACAGTTCGCCCTGCGTTTGAACTTCCATTTTAAAATACTTTTTGCTTTTAGCAACGATGTACCACGCGATAAATATGCTCATCGGCGTTAAAACAAGAATAATTGTGGCCATCTTGACGTTTAACAGGTACATGGCAATAATCGTGCCGATAATGGTCATAAGACCGCTTATAAGTGACGCGATAGACTCCAAAAAGCCGTCACAGATTAGGTCAATATCGTTAACCATTCGGCTTAAAAGGTCGCCGTGAGAGTTAGTGTCAATAAAGTTAAGTGGAACACTGTTGATTTTTTTGAAAAACAGTTCCCTAAACGTATAGCTTGCCTTGTATGCAAAGGCGTTAATAGTAAGTGACCCAAGCCAGTTAAACAGCGAGGCCACCAAAACCAGCCCCAGCATGATTAAAATATTTACGGTTAAACCGCTAAAATCGACCCGTCCTGCCCCGACAGCGCAGTTTATGGCATATCCCATAAAAATCGGGATAAGAAGCTCTGCTAGGCTGTTTAAAAGGTCAAAAATGAAGGTTAGATACATATATCCGCGGTTGGGCGCAGCATAATGCCAAACTTTTCTAAACGTAGAGAGGTTGGCTTTTTTTGAAAGGTACTTAGCGCGGCGCTCTTTACTAAGTCTGTCGCGCTCTTGACTTAAAGATAGTCTAGCCATTGCTTGCCCTCCTTTGGTTTTGTGACCGATGAATTTCAAGATAAACTGGGCAAGACTCCATCAGTTCTTTATGCGTGCCAACACCAACCACCTTGCCCGCGTCAAGCACAACGATTTTGTCAGCCGATTTAAGCGAGTTGGTGCGCTGGCTTACGATAAACGTAGTCAGCGTTGGAAAGCTTCGCGTTATTGCCTGCCTAAGTTTCGCGTCCGTTGCAAAATCTAGGGCAGACGAACTGTCATCAAGTATCAAGATTTTTGGTTTGCCTACCAAAGCGCGGGCGATGGTAAGCCTTTGTCTTTGGCCGCCTGAAAAGTTGGTGCCGCCGCGGTTTACCTTATGGTCAAGGCCATCTGGGTAGGCTGCAACAAAGTCATACGCTTGGGCGATTTTAAGCGCAACGATAATCTCTTCGTCGGTTGCGTTTTCTTTTCGCCATTGCATATTAGACCGAATTGTCCCTTCAAAAAGGGTAGGGTTTTGGGGCACGATACCGATAAGGTTTCTAATATCTTCGACCTTATATTTTTTTATATCAATGCCGCCGATTTTGACCTTGCCTTTTTTAGGGTCATAAAAGCGTTCGATAAGGTTAACAATGGTAGATTTTCCGCTGCCCGTGCCGCCGATGATGCCGATGGTGGCGCCCTCAGGGACGTTTAAATTAAAGTCTTCTAAAAACTCGGTATTGTTTAAATAACTAAAACTAACGCCCTCAAAATCTACGCTAGCGTGAAAGGTATTTTCGTCGATTTTTACGGGGTTTGTTGGGTCAACAATTGAGTTTTCGGTTTGCATAATTTCTTCGATACGTGTGGCGCTTGTTTTCATACGCGTAAACATGGTAATAAGCCTTGCTATCAAGATAAGCGCCATACTAATCTGGGCAAAATAGTTAATAAAAGCGATAAGGTGACCCTGGGTCATGCCCGAACCGGTGTTAATTTGAAAGGCGCCTGCATAGATTAAAACGATGATAGAAATCTGCACAATCATAAAAATCAGGGGCTGCAAAAGGGCAGATAGACGCCCTTCTTTAAGTTGAATTTCGGTTAGGGCGGCGTTGGTGGCTTTAAAGCGCTCTTGTTCGTAGGTTTGTTTATTAAAGGCGCGCACAACGCGTACGCCTGAAAGGTTTTCGCGGGTGACCTTGCTGGTTTTATCAACGCGGGCTTTACTTTCAACAAGCAATGGTTCAAGTTTTTTCATTACCGCAAAAATGATTCCAAGCAAAAGGGGTACGACCACTAAAAATATAAGTGAAAGTTTAATATCAACAATCATTGCCATAATGGTAGAGCCAATAAACAAGAAAGGCGCGCGCATAACAACTCTTAAAATCATACTGGTGCCTTCTTGAAGGTGATAGACGTCAAAAATGGTGCGGTTTAAAAGCGCGGTGGTAGAGTATTTATCAAGTTCGGCGTGAGAAAAGGTTGAGATATGTGCAAAAATGTCATCACGCATATCGCGGCCGACGGACTCGCTTGTAACCGAGGCGCACTTTTGGCCAAGGCAGGCGCAAACGATACCAACAACATTCAGGCCGATTATCACGGCTGACATAATCCAAATCATTTTTTTATTGCCATTTACGATATAGTCATCGATAATAAAGGCCATCATAAAGGGGATAACGACCTCGGTAAGCG
>CAVCHC010000048.1:0-4563 GCA_963602035.1 Acutalibacteraceae bacterium
ATTATATATATAAATAGGCAAAAATGGTTGCCTATTTTTTTTAGATTTGTTATAATTGGGTAATAATTCTAATCAAAAGGGGTAATTATGGCAGAAGACATTTCAAAAGTAGAACAAAAATATGGCGAAGACCAGATTCAAGTTCTTGAAGGCCTTGAACCCGTTCGTAAAAGACCCGGTATGTATATCGGCTCGACGGACAGTAAGGGTCTTCATCACCTTATAACCGAAATTGTTGATAACAGTATTGACGAGGCTTTGGCCGGATACTGTGACACTATTACGGTTGAAATAAACAAAGACGGGTCATGCTCAGTAACAGATAACGGGCGTGGTATCCCAACTGGTATTCACAAAACCGAAAAGAAAAGCGCGGTAGAGTTGGTTTTAACCAAGTTGCACGCGGGCGGTAAGTTCGGCGGTGGCGGATACAAGATTTCGGGCGGCTTGCACGGCGTTGGCCTAAGCGTTGTTAACGCGCTTTCAGAGTGGCTTGAAGTTGAGGTTTGGCAAGACGGTAAGCATTTTAAACAGATTTATAACCGCGGCGTGCCTCAACGCGATTTGGCTGTTATTGGCGAGGCTGACCACACGGGTACAAAGGTCACCTTTATGCCTGATGACGAGATTTTTGAAACAACAACCTTTGATTTTGACGTAATCAAGGGCAGGCTTCGTGAACTTGCGTTCTTAAACAAGGGCATTGTTATTATGGCGATTGACCATCGTAATGACACCGAAGAAAAGCTGCACTATGAGGGCGGTATTGTTGAGTTTGTTGAGCAGATGAACAAAAACAAAGAGGTTGTTTTTCCTAAGCCTATTTATATTGACACGGCAACGAATAACTGTGAGGTTGAAGTCGCTTTTCAATACAATGACAGCTATAATGAAATCATCCACGCGTATGCAAATAATATCAACACCGAAGAGGGCGGCACGCACCTTGAAGGGTTTAGAAAGGCGCTAACTAAGGTTGTTAATGACTATGGCCACAAGCTTAAAATCTTAAAAGAGAATGACAAACTTTCAAGCGATGACGTGCGCGAGGGCTTAACCGCCGTTGTAAGCGTTAAGTTAAGCGACCCACAGTTTGAGGGGCAAACCAAAACCAAACTTGGCAACAGCTATATGCTTGGCGTTGTAAACAAGGCGGTAACTGAGGGCTTTTCAACCTATCTTGAAGAGAACCCAAAAGACGCGCGCGAACTGATTTTAAAGTCAATAACGGCGCAAAAAGCGCGTGAGGCGGCACGAAATGCGCGTGACCTTACAAGGCGTAAGGGCGTGCTTGAAAGCACCACGCTGCCTGGCAAACTGGCCGATTGCAGCGAGAGGGACCCAAAACTTTGTGAAATCTATATCGTTGAGGGTGACAGTGCAGGCGGGACAGCAAAACAGGCGCGTGACCGACGTTTTCAGGCTATTTTGCCACTTAGGGGTAAGATACTAAACGTTGAAAAGGCGCGTCTTAACCGTATTCTTGAAAACAATGAAATCAAGGCGATGGCAACGGCGTTTGGCGCGGGCATTGGCGCCGAGTTTGATATTAACAAGTTGCGTTATGACAAGATTATAACAATGAGCGATGCCGATGTTGATGGTAGCCATATTCGTATTCTGCTTTTAACATTCTTTTATCGCTATATGCGTCCGCTGATTGAGGGCGGCCACGTTTATGCGGCGCAGCCTCCTCTTTACAAGATAACCAAAAACCGTAAAGACTATTATTGTTACACCGAAGAAGAAAAAACCAAACTTATGACTGAGATTGGCGAAAAGGGCGCAGACGTTCAGCGTTACAAAGGTTTGGGCGAAATGAGCGCCGAGCAACTTTGGACAACGACTATGAGCCCAGAGCACAGGTCGCTTGCGCAAATTCAGCTTAAAGACGCGGTTGAGGCTGACGCGATATTTACATTACTTATGGGCGAAAAGGCGGATCAAAGGCGAGAGTTTATTGAGCAAAACGCTAACCTTGTAACCGACCTTGATTATTAAAGGAGAAAACAATGGCAAGAAAAAAAGATTACAGTGCTGAATACGAGCAAATTGTTGACAACACCAAGATTATCCCAACCGACCTTGAAAGCGAGATGAAAAAATCGTTTATTGCGTATGCGATGGCGGTTAACATCAGCCGTGCTATTCCTGACGCGCGTGACGGTCTTAAACCCGTGCACAGGCGTATCTTGTATGCAATGAACGAGTCGGGCTTGACCTATGACAAGCCATATAAAAAATGTGCGACCACTGTCGGTGACGTTTTGGGTAGGTATCACCCACACGGCGATAGTTCGGTTTACGGCGCGCTTGTTAGGCTTGCGCAAGACTTTTCAATAAGGTATCCGTTGGTTGATGGCCACGGTAACTTTGGTTCGGTGGATGGTGACCCTCCTGCGGCCTACCGTTATACTGAGTCAAGGCTGTCAAAACTGGCCAACGAGATGCTTCGCGATATCGATAAAGAAACGGTAGACTTTGTGCCTAACTTTGATGAAACGCGCAAACAGCCAACGGTTTTGCCATCAAGATTTCCTAACCTTTTGGTCAACGGGTCGGATGGTATCGCGGTTGGTATGGCAACAAACATTCCGCCTCATAACCTAAACGAGGTGTGTGACGCCATTATCGCGCAGATTAGAAACCCAGAAATCACGATTGACGAGTTGATGGAGATTATCCCAGCGCCAGACTATCCAACGGGTGGCGTTGTTATGGGTAAGGCGGCGCTTAGAAACGCGTATCTTACGGGGCGCGGCGGCGTTGTTGTGCGCGGGCGTTGCGAGATTGAGCAAACTGAAAAGCATAACCGCATCATTATTGACGAAATTCCGTATCAGGTTAACAAGTCAGAGCTTATCATTTCGATGGCAGACCTTGTTAAAAACAAGCGTATTGAGGGCATTGCTGACATCAAAGATGAAAGTGACCGAAAGGGTATGCGCATTGTTATCGATGTTAAAAAAGACGCGCAACCACAGGTCGTTTTGAACTATCTGTATAAACACACGGCGCTGCAAACTGGGTTTGGCATCAACTTTTTGGCGCTGGTTGACGGGCAGCCTAAAACCCTTAACTTAAAGCAACTTTTGGCCGTTTATATTGACCACCAGAAAGACGTTGTTGTAAGAAAAACCAAATATGACTTAGCGCGTGCGCAAGAAAGAGCGCATATTTTAGAGGGCTTGGTTGTTGCGCTTGCTAACATTGACGACGTTATCGCAACGATTAAGGCCAGCAAAGACCGTGCGGACGCAAGCACTAAGCTTATGGAAAAATATTTGCTTAGCGACATTCAGGCGAACGCGATTTTGGATATGAAACTTCAAAGACTAACCAGCCTTGAAGTTGAAAAGCTTAACGAAGAGCTTAAAAACATTGTTGACCTTATTGCAGAGCTTAAAGGCATAATTGCAAGCGAGCAAAAGGTGCTTGACATCATCATAGCTGACCTAACGGACATTAAAGAGCGTTTTGGTGACGAGCGTCGCAGTGAGATTTGCCAAGATTTAAGCGAGATTGACATTGAAGACCTTATCGAGCGTGAAGACGTTGTTATTTCGATGACGCACTTTGGGTATATCAAGCGTTTGCCAGTTGCTGAATACAAATCTCAGCACCGCGGCGGACAGGGCGTAACGGGTCACAAAGCCAAAGAAGAAGACTTTGTTGAGAGTATGTTTATTTCAAACACTCACGACGACATTTTGTATTTTACGAACTTTGGCAAGGTTTATTGCACGCGTGCGTATGAAATTCCAGAGGCGCAAAAAACGGCACGTGGGCGCGCGATTGTCAACCTCCTTGAACTTGAAAAAGACGAGAAGGTTGAAACAATTATTCCGCTTACTGACCGAAGCGAGGGGTATCTGCTTATCGCAACCAAGCGCGGTATGATTAAAAAGACGCCGCTTAGCGAGTATCAAAACATCCGCAAGTCGGGCAAGATTGCTATTAACCTGCTTGATGGTGACAGTTTGATAAGCGTGGCCGTAACCAATGGCGACGAGGATATTATGATTGCGTCGCGTCAGGGTAAGTGCATAAGGTTTAACGAAAAAACCGTGCGCAAAACGGGGCGTGACTCTATGGGCGTTAAGGCGATGAGCCTTGATAATGGCGACGAGATGGTTGATATGATTGTTTTAAAAGACGGCAATGACATCTTAACCATAACCGAGAATGCGTATGGCAAAAGGACAGACCCAGAAGAGTATCGTCAACAAGGCCGAAACGGTAAGGGTATCAAGGCGGCGGTATTAAACGAAAAGACCGGCGAAATTGTTAACCTTAAACAAGTTAACGACACTGACGACGTTATGATAATCGCTGATAATGGCGTTATTATCCGCGTGCCAGCCGCATCAATTTCTAAGGTTGGGCGTGCGTCACAGGGCGTAAGGATTATGCGCCTTAAAGACGAAGCCAAAGTTAAAAGCGTTGCGATTGCTGACCATATCGCCGAGGATATGACCGAGGATGGCGGCGAAACTATCGAGGTTAGCGATAAAGTTGATATTAACGCGCCAAATAACGAAGGCGAAGTTGAATAATTTATAA
>CAVCHC010000049.1:0-461 GCA_963602035.1 Acutalibacteraceae bacterium
GTTTTGTAAAAAACTTTTATTTAATAAGTGCAATTATTTCGCAATGCCTAGCCAAAAAATCTTTTAATTTCAATTTCTGCGTTTTCTGGCGAGTCGCTCGCGTGGCAAAGGTTATATGTTTTGCTGGTAGCAAAGTCACCTCTAATTGTGCCCACTTCGGCCTTAAAACTATCGGTCGCGCCCAAAATTTGTCGCATACCCTCAACTGCTCTTTCGCCCGAAATTATCATACAAACAACCTTGCCGCCCGTTATGTACTCCTCAATCTCTGGGTAAAAAGGCTTGTCAACCAAGTGCGCATAGTGTTGCGCGCAAAGTTCTTTGCTGACCTCGGCCATTTTGATATTGTCAATAACATAACCCTTTCGTTCAATACGCGAAATAATCTCGCCAACCAGCCCGCGCCTTACGCCATCCGGTTTAATCATAACATAACTTCTTTCCATAATATTCTCCTTTAT
>CAVCHC010000049.1:471-4380 GCA_963602035.1 Acutalibacteraceae bacterium
CTCAATTTCTATTTATTTTTAAATCAATTTATTAATTTATTTTTCATTTATTTAAATAAATTCAAGCCACGCAAACCACACCAAAAAAAACTGCAATTTTGCTTAATTTTTGCAATTTTTATGCACAATTTATGTTATTTTAATGCAATTTTGCGTTTTTTGCATTCTTTTTCAACAATACTTATTACCTTTTTTGTTGCCTTTTCAAGGTCGCGGTTTTCAACGATATAATCGTATTTTTCTTTAAACCCGTCTTCAAATTCTTTGCGCGCCATCCTAAGGTCAATTTCCTCAGCGCTATCCCCGCGCAGCCTTAATCGTTCACGCAATGCCTCATTATCCGGCACGTCTATATAGATTGTAACAACGTCAAACCCTTGGCTTACGATTGACTGCACGCCCAAAACATCAACGTCTTTTATAAGCAGCGGAAAACGCTTGTTATAGTCTTCAAACCGCCCACGGTGCACGCCATAATAGTTGCCATTAGCGTGCACTTTTTGGTATTCAATAAACTCCTCGCGCGCAATGGCCGCCTCAAACTCTTCGCGAGTTAGGTAAAAATAACTTTCGCCTTCAACCTCGCCCTCACGTTTAGCACGCGATGTTGACGATGGCAAAAGCGCAATTTTGCCCTCAAAATGCTTTAAAACCCGCGAAATAATTGTACTTTTCCCGCTTCCACTTGCGCCAGACACCAAAATAAACATACTAATTTTCTCCTAAAAGTTCTTTAAGTTCGTCAATATAAAGTTCATAAAGCTTGAACGCTTGTTTATACGTCGCCGGGTCCATAATGTCAACCTCCGCAAGTTTTAATAGTTCAAGCGGACTTTTGCTGCTGCCGGCCTTCAAAAACTCTAAATACTTTTCTTTATAACCCTTATCTCCTGACAAAAGTTTTCCGCAAATAATGCACGCACTAACAAACCCAACAACATATTTATAAACATAAAATGGCGAATAAAGGTGCGGAAGCCTGCTCCACTCTACCTCGCAATTAGGCGTCGCGGCAAGGTCTTTGCCAAAATATTTTTCAATCAGCCCCTTATAGCACGAATTGAGCTTGTCAAATGAAAGCGACTCGCCCTTTTCAACCTGGTCGTTAGCGTAAAGTTCAAACTCGGTGTACATACTCTGTTTGAAAATCGCGCCATAAAAGTCACCTAGGAGGCTATCAATTATCAAAAGTTTTTGCTCGTTAGTTTGCGCCTTGTCAAGCAAATACTTTTTGGTCAAAATCTCGTTGACAGTGCTGGCAATCTCACACGTCAGGCTTGGCGCCTCCGCAAGATTGTATGGCTGCTGCTTGCTTGCAAGATACGCCTGCATCGCGTGGCCAAGTTCGTGGCTTAGGGTTGAAACCGCTTCAAGCGTGTTGTTATAGTTGGTAAGAATGTACGGGTGCGCATCAAAACAAGAAATGCAATACGAACAACTGTCTTTATTCGGCGTTGGATACAAATCAACCCACCTGTCGTCAAGCGCGTGGCGGACCAATTCAATATAGTCAGCACCAATAACTTCAAGGCTTTTTTCAATCGCGTCAACCCCGCGGCTTATCGCAAACTTAGGCTCCTTTCCGCTTGTAAGCGGCGCAAATGTATCATAATATCTAAGCGTGTCAATGCCCAAAACCTTTTTTCGTATGGTTTGAAGTTTTGCAAAAATCGGTAGCGCCTCGTGAACACAGTCAAGCATCGTTTCAATCAGTTTTTGTGGCACCTCTTCATAGAAATTCGTGCGCTCAAAATTGCCCTTAAAATTAAAGGCCTTAACCAAAAAGTTTTCATATTTAAGCGTGTTGGTGTAAAGATTTGAATATGTCAAATTCAGTGACGCGAACGCCGCGTAATAATTTTCGTACGCCTGCCTGCGGATGTCACGGTCGCTACTGCGCATAAATTTTGAATAGTTAGCATTCGTTAGCGTAAGTTTTTTACCCTCAGCCGTAACGATGTCTTTAATCGGCATTTCGATGTTAGAAAGCTGACTGAATATGTCTTCAAAGTCCGCAAACGCACCCGCGCCCGACACAAGTTTTTGCGTTTGTGCGTCGGCCACGTGCGGCTTGTTTTTGATAACAAATTCAAGGTCGCGCTTAAAGTCAGCAAATGCAGGGTCAGCAATAAGCCCCTTAATCTGGTCATTAGGAAGCGACGAAATCTCAGGGTCAGCAAACGCCAACGCCTCACTTACTTTAACCGAAATGTCTTGCGCCATCTGCCCCATTTCAAGGTTGGATGGGTCACTTCCCTCAACGCTTTTTCGCATATACGCAAAAATAATGATGCGTTCAAGCTTGCGGTTAAGGTCGTTTTCAAGGTTAAAAAACTTTAAAATATTTTTATCCGTGTTAAGTTTGCCTTGATAATTAGTTAGCTTTCTAAGCATTATCTTAACGCGGTCACACTCTGCAACAAATTCATCGCGCGACGCAAAAAGGTCGCTATCGCGCCATTTATACTTTTCTTCGATTTTCTCTCGCTTCATAAAATCTCCTATTAGCCTAAGATAATAGTACCATAATTTTAAATTTGAGGCAATTAAAAAAACAACCTATTTTCATAGGTTGCCAATTTTGATTTAAATTATCTTTGAATATCTTGGTTCTTTTTGTCAATTCCGCCAAACAAACGCGTGCGCTTGATAATAAGCTGAATTAAAAGCCAAATACCCGCGATACCAACAATGGCATAAATGATACGCGTAAACAGCCCAACCCCAAAAATCCACGTGATAAGATTCCAGCTAAACACGCCAACTAAAAACCAGTTAAGGCAGCCCGCAATCGCGATTGAAAGCGCAATAATGTTAGTGATAACCATCCTTACTCCCCCTTTTTAAATTGTTATCCTTAGCATACCCCACCCCACCCAAAATTATTCAAAACAACCACCCCAACCCTCAAAAGCATACCATCCGCACACCCACCCGCCAGTTTTTTCTTACAATTTCCTACCTTAATCAAGCGTAACACTCGCAAATTTACAATAAACAAAAAAAGACATTCCGTCTTCTGCACATAGTCGCATTAAATAAATATTACAATTTTAATACATTAGTTACGTGTAAAAACCGCACCCAATAATCAAATAGGCTTTGTAGGGGCTTAAGATTTAGTTGAGTTAAGGCAAAATAAAAGACGGAATACCGAATAAGTGTACTTTTTCGTACTCGCGTTCGGTTTCCGCCTTGAAATTTTGCCTTTTATCGCTAAATATTAACCCACTACCCAACGTATATAAGGTTAAGGATAAGAAATACGATGCACAATGCAAACAAAACGATAGCATCAATAACTGTCCAACGTTTCATCTTGCCTTGAAGCGACTCACCCTTGTTACGGTTATAAAAAGTATCCGCATTGCCAGTTACACCACTGATACCATTAGACTCACCCTTTTGAGAAACAACCGCGATAATCATAAAAATCGCACAAAGCGCAATAACGGCCGCAACAATAATTTTTAAAACAGGAACAACATTTTGCGCGAATGACGAAACCTCTTTGTTAGCATCCGCAAGAATTAAATTAAGAATTTTCATTTTTCAATCTCCTAAGCAAAAAGAGTATACCAAAAAACCTTCCGCTTGACAAGTTTTTTTAAGGACTTTTTTAAATTATCCCATCACAAAATACGCAACGATAAACGCAACAATCGCAACAAATAAGAAATACATCAATATTTTGTTAAGCACCTTGCCGCCCGAGTATTTTTTTGAGGCATACATATCAACAACCATCATAACAAGAAACAGCGCAAAAAGGCCAATATAAAGCATCGTCAGTTTTTGCTCTTTAAGCGTTTGCGCGCACAGATAAACTTGATTAATTAAATTTGCCACTCTCGCTGCCCTCTTTTGATTTTTAATAAGTATACCACACGCGCCCGCTAATTTCAATAG
>CAVCHC010000050.1:0-3981 GCA_963602035.1 Acutalibacteraceae bacterium
GTTTTGTTTTAAAGATGATGCTTATTGATTATTGTCAGTTGGGTTTGCTGTTTCAGCGCTGTTTTCAGCTGGCGATACGGTTTCGGCCGTATTTTCAGTTGCGGTTTCGGCATTGTTTTGCGCTGGTGACGTTTGGGCGTTTTCGGTTTGTTGCGTTTTAACTGAAATAGGCGCTACTTCAACCGTGCCATCGTCCACCGAGTCGCCACAAACATAAACCAAAATAATTATCCAGCCCGCGATAGGAAGCAGCAACCAAAACAAATTAAGCCCGCTGCGCCCCGTGTCGTGCAGCCTGCGCGTTGTGATAGCAAGCCCAGGGATAAAGGTTGCGATAGCATAAAGCGAATCAAGCGTCGTTGCCACAATTTTAAGCGCACCAATAGACGCGATAACGCTTACCGCCGCGCTGATAAGCAGGTTCACCAAAACAACCATCCAATAGTCGTGTTTGTTGGTTTTGCCATCAAAGTCGGCATACCTCTTCCAATACTCAGCATAAGGGCCAAAGAACGAATTATTTTCCATTTCAAATCTCCTTTTTAAACTCTATTAACATTTTAGCGCGTCTATACTTTATTGTCAAATAAAACGCCAAAAATTTTAAATTACGCGCGCATAAATGATATACACCGTGCGGCCAAACCCGTCTGTAAGCGCGTTAAAAGACATATCAACAAAAACGCCTTTTCTTGTTGCAACGGCCATAAGCGAAGCCAGGCTTGGCGCAGTGCTGGTCACCGCAAATTCAACCGTAGTAACGCCCTTTTTGGCCTTTATATAGTCAATAAGTTTGCCAAAATCGGCCTCATTTTCAACAACCAAATCAAACTCGCCCTCGCCGCTTGAATACTTGGTGTTAGCGTAATAGTCATACTTGGTTGTGCACGAAATCTCGGGGTAATCGTCGGTAACAAACGCCGTTTCGCCCCTAACTCCCGCCTCTTTGTATTCATCAGTAAATAAAAATTCGGCATGAGACAAAACCTCTTTCTTTTCGCCCGAAACCAAAACGTTGCCATGCGTTGCGTCAAGGCCAAACCACGCGCCGTTAACGTACACCTTGTTCCACGCGTGCCCATCGCCCGTAACACGAACGCACGGGATATTTTCAAGGTTAGATAAAATCACCATCGCCTTGCAAATGCCGTCACAAACCGCCACGCCCGAATTAAACACGCCCTCGGCCGCCCACGATTCATATTTATACCAGTTGCTGTTAACGGTTGCGTCGCTTACGGCCTTGTTGTCATAACTGACGTTTAAAATAACCCAATCATACATCGCGCGGAGTTTGTCAACGTCGCTCATCCCCGCGTTTAAAATTTCGTTTAAAACCTTGCGCGCCTTTTTGTAAATATTTTCGGCTGGCGACCCCGCAACGCACACTGGGTTAAGCCCCTTTTCAAGCGCATAAACCAGTTGGTTAGACGTATAAACGCTTATTATGTTTTTAACCTTGTCGCGGTTAAAGTCGCTGTAACTTGACCCGCGCCCCGTGCCTATGCCCGTAAACGCCGCGTCAACTTGGTCAAACGCTTGGCTTTTTGATGGGTCACAAACCAAGGTTGCCTCTTCGCTCGTCAGGTCTTTAACGCAGCCTATTGCGCCATAGTTAGGTGCCGCGTAGCCATAGTAGTTTATCGACCCGCCGTACGCGAACGTGCTTGCGTGAATGGCGTTTAAAATCTCTTGGTTAAAGGCCTCGTCGCTTGAAAAAGTTTTATAGTTAAGGCTGAATTTATAGTCATTAGTGATAAGCCCGCTTGGCGACTTGGTTATGCTTTTAAACTGGACGTATTCAACCCAACAAACCAACTCTTCAAACGAATTTATCGGCATTTTGCCCGTGGTGCTGGCCGCGTTAAATTTTGAAAAGTATTTATAAAATCCTTGATTTAAAATATAGTCAAAATCGCCATAAAGCGTGGTGTCAGCAATAAGCTCGCTATCGGGGTCAAAAACGCACGAAAGATTGGCGTCCGTGAACCACGTGTTTACAAAAAATCCGCCCATCCCAACGCGTGAAAAGTCATAGTCGCACGTGAATTTGTCACAATAATTAAACGTAAACGTCTCGGGGATTTCAATGCCGCCCGCGATAAGCTTAACCGTTACGTAATACGGCGTGGTCCTCTTTTCAAAAACCGCAACAAAGGTCGCCTCCCCCGTAACCGTACCCAGGCTGACCGTTTGGCCGTCCTCAGTTTCCCAATGGCTAAATTTATAATAAAACTCGCCGTCATAGTTTTTTGCAAAGCTGCCCTTGTATTCAATCTGCGCGTCAAAATCTTGCTTGGTTTCAATGCGCGCGCCGTCAATGATAAAAACAATGTCAAATTTAAGCGGCGTGAAATGCGCGGTCAAGGTCTGGCTTTTGTTAGGTTTGATTGAGCTTACAATTTCGCCATTTTCGGTCTGCCAGCCGTCAAAAACATAGCCGTATTTTTCAAGCACCGGAAGTTTGGTTTCTTGATTGCCCTTAGCAACAATTTCGTCGTCACCAAGCGTTACGCCCTGCGCGTTAAGCGTTAAAACGTGCGTAGGCAAAAACATATCCGTTTTCGTTACGCCAAGAAAAATGCCGCCCGCAACAAAGCCGCATAAAATTAAAATACAAAAAATGTTGTAAATCTTTTTTAACATCATATTTATTATATCAAATCAAAACAAAAATTTCTACTATTTTTAACAAAAAAAGACCCGCCGATTAATTTTGGCAGGTCGATTTTTGTTATTTTATAAGCGGAATAATAACGCCAGCAACAACAACTAAAATGCAAACAATATAAAGCACTTTCCAAACGGTTGGCTTTTTAGCAACGTATCGCCACGCCAAAACGCCAACAATGCAAATCATTATCGCCGTAGCGAGCCCCTGCATAGCGCTTACCACTTTCAGGCTTACCCCCGCAAGCGACAAAATCATAGAAATAAGATAAATCACCGCAACCGCAACAATCGTCCACATAGAGATTTTGTTAATCCCCCACGCAGCGCCCGATGACTTGGTTTGCGATTTTGTTTGGCTTGATTTTGTTTGTTTTGAATTAGTTTTCTTCTCTGCCATAATTTTTGCCTCCTCTTTGCAATAATATATTAAATTAATTGCGGGTTTGTCAAACAATATTTAAAAACGTAAACGCGTTATTTTTTGCATTTTTTCACACTTTTGCACGTTACATTTTTAATTTTTGCGTTTTTTGAGCAATTTTAACATTAAAGAAATGCTAAAAATATAAATTTTCTGCAAATTTGCTTTAATTGCGTTTAAAAAGTTAAATATTTTATTTAATTTCGCCAGTTTTTAAATTAGCGATCATTAACCCCGATACTAATAAGCCTAAAAATATTACGTAATAAACAAATGTATAAGGAATGCTTACGCCAAAAAACGACGAAACAAAATACCCAAAGGCCGCGAAAAACACGCCAAATACCCATGGCTCAATCGTTTTAAGTTTTCTAATAAATTCAATAAGCAAAACAACAAGCCCGCCCAAATAAAATATTAAAGACGGCAACCCCATTGTTGAGGCAAACTGCAAAAGTTCGTTGTGCGGCCTGCTTGCACTCAAAGACGGGTTAACAATCATTTGGCAATTAAGCCCTATGCCAACAAGCGGATGATTTTTAATATTTTTAAAACATTCCATCCAAAGCGACCACCGCCCCGAGCCCGCACTACTTGCCGCCTCGCCGCCCTCTTTAACCGCCGAAACGTCACCAAAAAATGATTTAAGATTATTATAAAAATTGCGGTCAGTTTTAACAAATTTAATTTGAATGGTTGTTGTTAAAAATATTGTCGCAATAATTATAAGCCAAATTAAAATAATTTTATTTAATATTTTTTTATCTTTAATTAACGCAAAAATCGTCAAAATTATAAGCGAAAATATTACCGCCAACTGGCACCCAAAAGTGTTATTTAAACACAATAAAAATGTAGTTAAAAATAAATTAATTAATGATAAATAT
>CAVCHC010000051.1:0-3837 GCA_963602035.1 Acutalibacteraceae bacterium
TAATTATTTAATTAATTTTTTGATTTATTTTTAGAGCCTTTTGGGCGCCCGCGACGTTTTGGCGCGCCTTCACCTTGTGTGTTTACACCCGCATTGTCGTCAACGTTTTCGTCAGCATTATTGCGAGTTTTTGCAGCCTTTTTGGATGAAATCTTTTCCGCTGCTGCACCATCAGCCGTGCTATTTTCGCCCGCGATATGTCCGTCTTCTTGGCGAGTTTTGCCAGTTTTAATGTTGCTATTTTCGCCCTCGGTTGCCGCCTTGGCTGCTGCTGCGTTTTTGGTTTTTTTGACGTCAACTTTGTCAGTCTCGTCGATGGTGATATTTGAATTTAATTTCTTTTTTCTTGCCTTGGCGGCCGCGATAAGCGAGTTAACGTCAGCCAGTGCGCGGTCAAGTTCTTCTTTATTAGTCACGGTTATAACCTGTGGATTGCTGCCCTCAACGCTGTTTTCGGCCGTATTTTGCTCGGCCTGTTTGACTGCTGCTGAGTTAGTTGCCTTCTCGCTGTTTTTCTTGTCTATCACGTCGCAAACTTCCTTAGCCGTCGCGCCCGCGATAATCATATTAACCTCGTCGCTGTAAATGGTCTCTTTTTCAAGCAACACTTCAACCATAGTTTCAAGCACTGCCCTGTTTTTGCTTAAAATCTCTTCGGCGCGGTTTGAGCACTCGGTCATAATTTTGCGAACTTCGGCGTCAATAATTGCGGCCTCTTTTTCGCTGTAATTCACGCGCTCTTGATAGTCTCGCCCCAAAAACAATGAGGTCGTTGAGCTTAAACATACGTTGCCAACAGCGTCACTCATCCCCCACGCGCAAACCATTTTTCGCGCAATGTCGGTGGCGCGCTCGATGTCGTTTGACGCGCCCGTTGTAAAGTCGTCAAGGAACAATCTTTCGGCCGTACGCCCGCCAAGATACATCGTAATCGTGTCAATAAGTTTGTTGCGGCTCATGTACTCGTCATCGGTTTCAGGCCTGCTAAGCGTGTATCCGCCCGCCCCGCCGCGAGGCACAATCGACACCTCGTGAACAGGGTTGCTGTTTTTAACAAGGCGCTCGATAATCGCGTGGCCACTTTCGTGAACCGCCGTAATTTTGCGGTCTTTCTCGCTGACAATGCGGCTCTTTTTCTGTGGCCCCATCGTCACTTTAACGATACCGTTGTTAATGTCTTGCATAGTGATTTGCTTGCGGTTTTCGCGCGCAGCAAGTATTGCAGACTCATTGAGTAAGTTTTCAAGGTCAGCGCCAGTGAAACCACTTGTGATACGCGCAACAACTTTAAGGTCAACGTCATCCGCCAGTGGTTTGTTTTTAGAGTGCACCTTTAAAATCTCTTCACGGCCGCGAACGTCTGGCGCGTGAACATAAATCTGTCTGTCAAACCTGCCTGGACGCATAAGCGCTGGGTCCAAGATGTCGGCACGGTTGGTAGCCGCCATAACGATGATGCCCTCGTTTTCTTCAAAGCCGTCCATCTCAACCAAAAGCTGGTTAAGGGTCTGCTCGCGCTCGTCATTTCCGCCGCCCATCCCAGCACCACGCTGACGCCCGATTGCATCGATTTCGTCAATAAAGATAATGCAAGGTTTTGCGCGTTTTGCGTTCTCAAAAAGGTCACGCACGCGGCTTGCACCAACGCCCACAAAAAGCTCCATAAAGTCAGAGCCGCTTATGCTGAAAAATGGCACTTCGGCCTCGCCCGCAATTGCCTTAGCAAGCAAAGTTTTACCCGTGCCCGGCTGCCCCACCAGCAGCACGCCCTTAGGGATGCGCGCGCCAATGTCGGTGTATTTTTTAGGATTTCTTAAAAATTCGATAATCTCTTGAAGTTCTTCTTTTTCTTCGTCAACGCCCGCAACGTTCTCAAACTTGGTGTTTGACGGAATGATGCGCGCACGATTTTTAACAAAGTCAAAACTTTTGTTGTTAATCGAGCCCATCTTTTTAAAGACGATATAAATCAAAACGCCCATACAAACGATAGCCAAGATTGGATAAAGCAGGCTAAGAATTGAAAATGTCGTTGTGCTGCCAAGTTCAAGGTTGACTTTTTTAAGCCCCTCATAGCCCGCAGCGCCCGCGTCTACGTTTCGGTTGTATTCAAAAACAATGCCCGAGTCCGCACTGATAATGTCGTGCTCGGCCGTGTCGCGGTTATAAAACCAATAGCGCTTGCCATCAAAATATTCAAGCTCAACCTTGTTAGCGTTAACGGTTATAGTTTTGATGTAGCCACGGTTAAGGTCGCTTGCAAACTGAGTGTATTCAATCTGCTTGCCAGACCCGGCGCCGCCAACCACATAAAAAATCATAACGAAAAGGGCAATCAAAATCACCGAACTTAAAATAACTTTAAACCAGCCCTTGCCGTTTTGTTGTGTCTGTTTCTGTTGTTCCATTCATTCCTCCGCAAAAATTTTGGCGCCCACGCGCATACTTTTATGTTAGTGTGTGAGCAGCCTGACCGTATATCTAATAGTATATACGAAAGTCTATTATATAATATCAAATTAATCAAAAGTTATCAAATAAAAACGTGTGCTTTTGCCAAATTTTTAAAAATAGTTAGAAACCTAAGTTTTTTATTTGCGCTTAAAATTGTAAGTTTTTAACATCATTTTTACGCTATAATTTTTTGCATTGTTAAGTTTTTAACGATACTAAATTGTAAAAATTAACACAAATTTATAAGTTTTTAACAATTTGTTAATAATTGTTGATAACTTGCTTTTTGATTTTGAATTGAGAGTGTTAATAACACAACGCATTTTCTGGTTCGTGTTTTGTAGTCGTTTGCAATTTTACAATTAACAAGATTAACCAAAAATCTTATCTGGGGTTAAAGTTATTTAATTTTAGACTTGTTTAAAAACCAGTTAAATAGGGCAGCCCCTTACAAAATTAAATGCCTAGCTTGTTGTGTTGTTGCAAAAGCGGTTTACGTCAACGCGGCGATAAGTATCTCAGCCGCCTTAATAGTTTGCTTTTTTAAAACAAACGCGTTAAAGAATTTATATGGATTGGCGTTGCCTGAAACGCAAGTAAGGCTTATATCGCCAAAGGGAAGAGCAGTTTCAAAGGCGCCGCGCGGGACAACTCCAATGTTTTTTGAAACTAGGGCAGGTGGCGTTTTTCCCCTTAAATTTAGACTTGAATCCAGCACTAATATTTTTGCGTTTATATATGCATTATGTAAAAAATGCGTAAAATCAGTTAAATTTTTACAATTTTGCGGGCTTATTTGCATTAAAATGCAGTTTTTGTTTTTAGTTTGAAAATGGCCTACATGTATATCAATTTTAATCGCCTTAAACCGTCCACGCCTTATTAAAAGCGTTTGCTTCTTTAATTTAACGTTAAACGCCCAACAAAGCCGATTTATACAGTCACAACCAAAACTATCAAAAAAATACTGGCCATTACCAAGGCCAACTATTATAAGAGGGCAGGCGCCTTTTATCTGCGTTTTAATTTTATTTGTTATGCCATCAAACATTATATTATCCAGAATATCGCTGCCCATACATCTCCTTAAAAACTCAATTTTACGCATCAAAATGTAAAAAATATATTTAAATTTGCAGTTTTTTACATATTAATTTAGCATTTAGCATAAAAACTTTATAAAAAATTGCAATTTACACAATCTTATTGGCGTAATAGGCATAATATCAATAAAACACATAAAAACTGCGGTAAAATGTAAAAAATAAGCATAATTTTGCGGTTTTTTGCATTTTAGTTGGCATTTTATTAATGTGTAAAGCACATTATTTTATAAAAAATGCAAAAATGTTAGTATTGGTAGACTTTTTCTTTAAAATTGGC
>CAVCHC010000052.1:0-3820 GCA_963602035.1 Acutalibacteraceae bacterium
CGCCCCAGGGATAATTATTGCCTTGTTTTTTGACAGTTTCCTTAGTGCGTACCTAGCAACATATTCAGGCTGATGGCTTGACAACTTTCCGCCAAGACCCTGCGAGGCGATTGCCTTTTTCATCTCGTCCGTTGTATAAATTCCGCCGGGACAAACAACGCAAACCTTAATATTGCGATTTTTGACCTCCTCGCGAACCGCCAAAGACAGGTCAAGAATCATTCGCTTTGTTGATGAATAAACGCCCATAAAGGGCATTGGCTGAAACGCGCCAAGACTAGACACGTTTAAAATCTCTACCCCATCACCAAACGCGCCAATAAATTTTTGCATCATATCGGCCGTGCCAACGCAGTTGGTTTCAATCGCCTTAATTGTTTTCTCTTCGCCAAGGTCAAGCATCGCGCCCTCAACAATCATCCCCGCGTTGTTTATCAGCCTATCTGCATTAATTTCGCGTTCACGCAACGTGTCAAACAGCGCCGCACGTGACTGCGCGCAAGACAAATCCATAATTGCATAATCAATCTTAACATACGGATAGCGCTTTTTAAGCTCATCCGTCCACGCCGACGTTTTTGCCTCATTCGTGCCCGTCAAAAAAACATTCTCGCCCTTAGCGGCCAGTTCATTAACAAACGCACGACCCAGTCCGCCGCACGCCCCCGTAACAATTGTCCATTTTTCACTCATAGTTTGATTATACCCTCGCGCGCGCGAAATGTCAATAAATTAATTTAGTTTCATCCTAAGCCCTTTTGGATAATAGTTTTTTACGCGGCCACTAACAAGCTTCCCGCCGCCAAGGTTACACCCGCAATGCGTTAAATTAACAAACCCTTTCCCGGGCATTTCGGTCTCTAACTCTTCGCCGCCAAAATATTTTTTTACGTTTATTTCGTCAAGTTCAATCTGCAATTTAAATAGGCCGCCAAGCGCCTTAAAAAATTGATGGTGCGGCTCAAATCTGTCTTTTATAATTTCCCCTAAATTTACTCCAAGCGCAACAAAATTAATTTCGTTTAAATTAAAATTATTTAAATCAAAATTATGGGTTAAAAAATAATTATTTTTAATTTTAACAATTTCGCCCGCTGGTCTTTTTGTTAAATTATTATCAAAAAACTCGTCAATGATTTTTTGCTCTTGTTTTGATAGGGGTTGCACATTTTTGCAGTCTTTTCTGCATTTTTGAGGTTTTTTGACCACTTTTTCATCATTTTCAGGCTCATTTTGCGTTTTTTGAAGATATGCCATAAATTGCCCTTCGCCAAAACCTAAGTGCGGATATGCGCGTCGACACAATTTCAAGTCGCCGTCCCCTAGCCCATCTTTTGAATTTAAATTAATATTTTTATTGATTTTTTTGATCTTAAAATTAAATTCATTAATTAATTTTTCAACAATTTCTTCATTTTCTTTTTTATTTAAAGTGCACGTTGAATAAACAAGTTCGCCGCCAACTTTAAGCGCAGGAATTATCGCCTTTAAAATTTCAATCTGCCTTTGCGCGCACATTGACGGAGACTCAGGCGTCCACTCGTCTTGCGTTGACACGTCTTTTCTAAACATACCCTCGCCCGAGCACGGTGCATCCACCAAAATCGCGTCAAAATAATTTTCAAATACCTTTCCTAACTCTGCCGGCGAATTGTTGGTAACGATAACATTACCAAGCCCCATCCTTTCAACGTTTGAAAACAACACTCCCGCGCGCGACGGAATAATTTCATTAGACACCAAAGGGCCATCATCGCCAATTCGCAATGCCAAATCAATCGTCTTTCCGCCAGGGCTTGCACATAGGTCTAAAACGCGTTTGCCCGCAAGGTCATCAAAACAAAACGGCGGCATACTGCTGCTTGGCTCTTGAAGATAAATCGCGCCCGCGTGATGCAGCCACGTCGCCCCAAGCCTTGTTTCACCCGCTATTTTAAAGTTAAATTTTGACCAAGGCAGTGGACAAACGCTAAGCCCACGCGCACCTAACTCAGCCTTAACAACATCCACATTCGCACTTGGGTTGATTATCACTCCGCGCGCCGGCGGGTTGTTAAACGAATTTAAATACTGGTCAAACTCGCCACCCAAAATCGCCTTCATTTCTTCTAAAAACTTTGTGTTTAACATAAAATTCTCCTAGAACCGATTATACCCTAAGTTGACCAAAAACGCAAAAACTTTAATCAAACTATGGACAAAATTATAAAAAAGTGATAAAATGTTAGTAATATTTCATTTTGAAATAAATTTTTTATTTTTTAGGAGACAGTTACAGTGATTCCCCCCAGTTGCTTGTTAGCAGCACAATTTAACATTTCAGACGGATTTTTAATTTTTGGCATTCTTATTTGCCTCGCCTTTTCGGCCTTCTTTTCAGCAAGCGAAATGGCGTTTTCAACGGTCAACCCGCTCCGCCTTCGCAACTACGCCGAAGAAAAGGTTAAGGGCGCGCGCCGTGCATTATATATAGCTGAAAACTATGACAAAACTTTGTCTACCATCTTGGTTGGTAACAACATTGCCAACATCGCCAGCACAACTATTTGTGCGTACCTATTCACAAAATTTATCTTAAACCCAACCGTGGCCAACCTGCTTAACACGGTGGTTATGACGATTATTATCTTGATTTTCGGCGAGATTCTGCCTAAAAGCATAGCAAAACTTCAACCTGAGAAAGTCGCGCTTAAATTTTCAGGCTTTATGTACGTTTTGATGAAGGTTCTTTATCCAATAACCATCATTTTTATCGGCATTCAAAAGCTTGCGTTAAAGCGCGCTAAGCCTACTGATAACCCAACCGTAACCGAGCACGAACTTGAATCAATCATTGACACAATGGAGGAAGAAGGCGTTATTGCAAGTGAAGACGCTGACCTTATTCAAAACGTTTTAGACCTTGGCGACAAGGTGGTTTATGACATCATGACGCCGCGCGTTGACATGGTTGCGCTTGATGAGAACTCAACGATTGATGAGGCTAAACAGATTTTTCTTGACACGCAATTTTCGCGTATCCCCGTTTACCGCGAGGATAAAGACAATATTATCGGTATTCTTAACCAAAAAGACTTTGTTTTGCCACTAATCAAAGGCGAAAAAGTCAGCATTAAAAACGCGATGACGGCGCCGCTTTTCGTTGCTGAAACCATGAAGGTTGACGACCTTATGCGTCAAATGCAGAAAGACAAAAAGCATATGGCCATCGTGCTTGATGAGCACGGCGGGACGAGCGGCCTTGTTTCAATGGAAGACGCGCTTGAAACCATGGTCGGCGAAATCTATGACGAGCACGACGATGAAACCATAACCGCGCCGCTTGTTGAGCTTGACGAAAACCATTATAAGGTAGACGCCGAGATGGACCTTGAAGAACTTTTTGAGGAACTTGGCATTGAGCACCTGCCTGAAACGGAGTATTCAACGGTTGGCGGTATGCTTTATGAAAAGTGCGAAAACATTCCGCGCGTTGGTGAAAAGGTTGAAATCAAAACCATTGACGACATCCTTGACGACCACAATAATTACGTCCAAAAAGTGGCCGATATGACCTTTACCATCACCAAGGTAGACGAACACCGAATAATTGAGGCTGACCTTGTTATCGTCCGCAGCGACATCCCCGAAGAAAATTAACAATTTAATTGGTATAAGTAGGTTTAATTGCTATTTACGCCTTGCGCATTCGCGTTACGCGCACAAGGTTAAACCGTTTTTCTATTGTCTAGCATTTGCTAGGCAATTTTTTATAATTATTTGCAACTTTCACCCCTTCACCAGCAAGAAAAATCAAAACCAAAAATTATATAATTACTAA
>CAVCHC010000053.1:0-3730 GCA_963602035.1 Acutalibacteraceae bacterium
TACAAATCAGTACGTCTTTTTCGTGGTTAAAAAATTAGTGAAGCTATTAATAGTTTTGTATTTTATTCAAGATTAAGATTGTCGGCCAAAAATGCAGGGTCATCAATAAACTCGCTTGGCGTAATTTTAAGCCCATCAGCAAGCATAATAATCGTTTTAAGCGTTATCCCCTTTGTGCGCCTTTGCATAATGCTTTTAATGGTCGGGAATGGGATGCCGCTTAGTTGTGCTAACTTGTATTGCGTTAAGTTGCGCTCTCCCATAAACTTAAATAATCTTTCAACAACTACGTCATTTATCGTTTTCATAATTTATCTCTTAATTTAAGTGTATCCAAAAATTAAAAAATAATAGGATGATTTATCATCCAAATAGTTGACATATCATCCCAACCGTACTATAATAGGATTATCCATCATCCTTATGGAGGGTTTTTATGGAGCCATATTTTGATATGCAATTAAAAAAGCAAGAAAGAAAGCAAAAAGACGTAGTTATTATACTATGTAGTTTTGCCATTACGTTTGTTTTGGCGTTTTTTATATTTGTTGGATACCATAATAGCAAAAAACAAATTGATCCAATAACAATTCACAGCACAAAGCTTGAAGCGGGATACGTGCAAGATCTTGGCTATGAAGTTGCCATAAAAGGAATTGCTAGAAACAATTCAAAAACCGATTTTTCATATGTAAGTGTTAAGTTTATTGTTTATGACGTGTCAGGAAGAAGAATTGGGACGGCCATAGCCAATGTAAATGACCTGTTAAGTGGTGACACTTGGGAGTTTAAGGCTGTTATTTTAGGGTTTCCATCCACGCAGCCTTATTGGTTTGAGTTGGCTGATATTTATACTATCGAAAGATAAAGGAGATAAATTATGAATTGCCCTAATTGTAAAAGTACAGATGTTAAAATTTTTAGTGATTTCAAGACGGAAGGAAAAGATTATAATGTGGCGCAGGGCTGCTTAGGCACGCTAATTCTTGGGCCGATTGGTTTGCTGTTTGGTATGTGTGGAAAAGGCAAACAGATTGAAACCTCACATTTTTGGATTTGCGAGAACTGTGGGTTCAAATGGGAAGCGTAGAGAAAAAAACCAAAATTTGGGTTAAATTTATGAAAGTTGGTCATATGCTTGGCTGTCATCAACGCCCTGACCGTAGCTTTTTTATAAAAGGTTACCAGTTTCCACTTTGCGCAAGATGTACTGGCGTGCTCGCCGGTGAAATTTTTACCCTGTTAACTTTCTGGTTCTTGTTTATCCCTGTTATTTTTTTAATGTTTTTCCCGATACCGATGGCGATTGACTGGATCCGTCAAGAAAAATATGATAAAGAGTCAACCAATAAAAGGCGGTTCATTACTGGTTTTTTTGCAGGAATTGCATTGGGTTATCTGCATATCATGTTGATTATTGCATTAGTGGCACTTATTATTTAGTTGCTCTTAATAAAAGCACCTCTATTCGGGGTGCTTTTAATTTGTGTTGATGATTCATAGTTAATTATAATTTTTTAATTAATTTGTAAAAAGTAAGAAGGTGTTATTTTACGGTGTACTTGACGGTTTTGTAGAACTCGTTGGTGCCATCGAAGGTAATCACGTATTTGGTTTTGCCAGTTGGGGTTGGACTTGATGGGTTGGTGTACTCAGCGATTGACAGGCCGTCCTTTATTTTTTTGTATTCAGGGCTAAGAGTGATTGTGGTTGAGAACTTGTCTTCATCGGTGTTTAACAACTCCACTTCAAGCGTTGAGTAAGCGTTGTCAACCTCAATAACCACATGATATTCAAGTTCTTTGCAATAGTACTCTGTCCCCGCAACTTTTATCCTTTCGTTTGCAAAAGTGGTGTAGTTTGTGTTTACGCTTAAATTGAGGGTGCCAAACTTCGTTTCATCGCTTACGATTTCTTTAACATTGTCAATTTTAAGCGTGTAATTATAAAAATTCCCCATATCCTGAGGCAGTGGCACATTTTTGAAAATAAACTTGCCATCTTCTTCAATATACGTTAAGTTTTTGCCGTTAATAGAGTAGCGGAGGCTCCCCATTTTTAAAATGTATTTCCAAATTTCACTGTTTGGCACGATTTCAATATTAATTTCGCCTGCCTTCGCCGCGTCCGCCAGCCCTGCGTAATCTTCAATAGCGATACCGCTGCTGTCAACAACTTTTAAAACTGGGCAAGAAAGGATATCATAATCTACGTCGGCAATTGTTGCAAGACAGTTCGTTTTTGGAAAGTCGCCCGCTCTTACGATTGCTTCTTCGTTTATGGCAATGTCTGTGTCGTCTCTGCCGATTGTGATGGTATAAATCGCTTTAAAACCTGAAACTTCCGCGCCATCCTTTACAACGCATATTCGTTCGGCGGTGCAAGGGTAAGACGCGTAATCGACAGAAATCAAGTCGTCAACAAAACTTGTGTAATTGTCGCAGTTAGAAATTGAGATTGTAAGCACGTCGCCATAGCTAACCGCTTGGTTAAAACCATTGTTTACAACATCTTTAAACCGAGAAGAAGAAAAGTTAAAAACCTTGTCGTTTTCGGGTTTTACCGATTCGATTGTGATGCTGATTGTAAAGTCAGCAATGTTTTTGTCGTCAATTTTTGAGACGCCAGTGTAGTCTACCCAGCCAAAATTAACGGTCGAGGTTTTAAGTTCAGGCAAACCAGAAACGGTTATGTTTTTGTTTTCTTGAACGTTTGTCAGCGTGTATTTAAGTTCAAGGCCTGTTTCAAAATCATGCGTTTCATCCTCGGTAAGAGTTGCGCTGTTTGCGGCTACTGAAATTGTGCCCTTATCAAACCCCGGTTTAAGTTTAAGTGAAAAGCTGTAATCTTCGCCCTTGCTTACCTTCGTTTCGGTGTACACAAACGCGCTGACGCCGGCTGGCAGGTTGCTACTGAAAGTGATGGTGTAGGTCTCGGGCGTTTGCTTTTTACTTCCATCGCCATTATCGCCAGATTGCTTGCAAGCAGAAAATAAAAATGCTGGTACCAATAAAATCATAAATAATGGCAACAGCAAAAGGTTTTTGAATTTCTTCATTTTTATCACCTCGGTTTTATTATAGAATTTTTATCGCATTTATTGTCTTTTTTTATTATATAAAACGCGATAAATTCTGTCAATAAAAAGGAGGGAGGGTAACAAAATACTTGCCCAAACTAAATTAAATAATTTTCCATACAAATTTTTGTTTTAAATTCATATTGGCTTGCGCTTTTTATTACGCTTGCTTTTCGGTTGGGGTGAGGGTAATGGGGGTGTTGGTGTAGGTTGGGGCGGGGTCGGCCTCGAAATAGGCGATGCGGGCGCGGAGGTCGTCAAAGTCGCGCGCGGGGATCTGGGCGCCGCTGTACGTGTAATAAACGTACCTTTCGCCCTTATAAAATTGATAGGCAACCAGCACGCCAGACGAGCACACAATCGCGTTTACGTCGTAGATTTTGTTGTCCATCTCATTAAGGTCGTCAAGGCTTAGGTCGATAAGCGCGTCGCCGTTATTTTTGATAAATTTGATGTCAATTTGATAGCTCTGCTTCCTTACCGCCAAAACGCCCGACGAATAGGTCTCGATCAAAACGTGGTCGCCCATATAATCATTAAGCACCTGCGTTGCGCCCTTGATAATTTCGCCCGTGTGAACGTTTTTAATTCTGTTTTTGTCAATAGTTTCAAAATTTTCATTTTGCATTTGATTTAATATTTCCATAATTT
>CAVCHC010000054.1:0-3709 GCA_963602035.1 Acutalibacteraceae bacterium
GTTTAAAATCAATAATTTCGCAACAAAAATTAAGAATACTGGTTCCACTTCTTGTTGTTATTAAATCAATTTTAACATCCTTTTTTATAACCGCAAATTCATTGATAGTTTTTAAAAGTTCGCTTTTAAATGACGGGCTTAACTGCGCGCCAGACTTTGCCCTGTCAATAACCAACACTGACGACAGCCTTGTGCCAATTTCATTGCTTATCATCGCCCCCTCCCTTACGCATTCCTTTTAAGCGCACTTTTTATCGCTCCAAAAACGCCACGGTATTTTGAAACATAATCAACCCTGAAATTGCGGTTTTTTAAAACAGCGCTCGCCAGTTTTTCAAAATACGAAAACGCAACGCCACACTCGCTTATGGCGCACGTGTTGCTGTAAACCAAAATGTCATCGCTTTCAGGAATAACGCCGCGCACCTTCAACCCCGTTTGCGCCTCAATCTGGTTTTCGTTTATCATCTTGCCCGCCGCAACCAGGTCGCCACGAATACGATTAACAACGCACCCAATAAGTTCCGCCTTTTCGCCCGCAATCAGCCCGCGCAACTTAACCGCGTCCCTAAGGCTTGAAATAGAAGGGTTCGTTACAATTAGCACCTCGCCGCACGCACTAAGCCCCGCCCTAAAACTTTCGCCCGCGCCCGCCGCACAGTCAATAATGCAGAAATCAAACACGCCCGAAAGCTTTTCTAAAATCTCGCCGATGCCCTCAATCTGCGCCGCCGTCATCTTGCCCGTCGCAAGGTAATAAAGATTGTTTTGCGTTTTGTCCGCAACCAGCGCCTGTTTAAGCTTGCACCGCCCCGCCAAAACCGCGCCCGCATCATAGATAACCCTGTCTTCAACATTAAGCATAAGGTCAAGGTTGTTAAGGCCAAAATCAAAATCAATCAAACACACGCTTTGCCCCATTCGTGCAAGCGCTGCCCCAAGCCCCGCACACACCGTAGTTTTCCCTACGCCACCCTTGCCACTTGTCACCAAAATCGTCCGCGCCATATCCACCTCATTTTGTTTTTCGCCGCAATTACATTTTTTTTCACCACAATTCTTTGCGTTTTTACAATTTGTCGTAAATATATTTTAGCAGACAAACAAGCATTCGCGCGCCAACAAAAAAGACATAATCAAAATAATTATGCCTTAAAAACAAACACTTTGTCGAATTCTTACCCGCTAGCGCCAGCCCGCTCTTACAATCCGCCACTCATCTTGAATACGCCAGCACAAACAAAACGCGCTAACACCTTTCACTATGCCCGCGCTCACACTCAGCCACTCGTCTTAATACGCCCGCGCCGCAATCTGCTATCAACCTAAATATTTACCAAAATGCGTTTCAAAAGCGCGCTGTTTTCCAAAAGTTCGGCCGCGCCCATAACGTCAAGGTCGTCCGCTTGGTCAACAGAGTTCACCTTGATGCCAAGTTTGGTTTTAAAATATTTTTCAAGCCCAATTATCTTGCTATCTCCGCCAACAAAATAGATGCCACTGCGCGTCACGTCGCTTACAACGTCAGGCGGACAAATCGCCAAAACGCTTGAAATGCTTTCAACCACTTTCGCGTAATAGTGCTCAACGGCCGGATAAATATCCATCGCCGTAACCACAATCTCGCGCGACTCTTTCGTTTGCGCGTCAATGCCCGTAACGGTTATCTCGCCCGCGTCGTTAAAATACAGCGACCCAATCTCTTTCTTGATTTTCTCGGCCGTGTTGTCGCCAATAATGACGTTAAACTTGGCAAGAATCTGCTGTTCAATCGCCTTATCAATGTTGACGCCACCCATACCAATGTTAACGCCGCTTACAAGCGTGCTTTGCGCAATCACCGCAATGTCAGTGCACCCGCCACCAATGCTTACAACCATATTCGCCGTAAGTGAAGACACGTCAACGCCAAGGCCAACCGCCGAACACATAATCGACGGAACCAACACAACGTCGCCCACGCCCGCATGGTAACACACCTTCTCAAACGCCAACTTTTCAGCAAGCGTTATCCCAAGCGGCACGCAAACCAGCGCCCGCAAGTTCGGCTTAATGAGGCGTTTAGGCGTTACCTTGCCAAGAAATTGCCTTAGCATATCGCTTGCCAGCCCCGTGTCCGTGATAACGCCCTCATAAATCGGCGCAACAACACTGGTGACCCCGTCCGTCGCCGTACGCCCTTGAAGCCTCTTTGCCTCAAACCCAACGGCGCACACCTCTTTGCCCTTAACCGACCCCGTTATCGCAACAAGGCTCGGCTCTTTTAATAAAAAGCCCTCTTTTTCTCTATAAATAGTTGTGGTTGACGACCCCATTTTGATCGCCAGCATAACAGTACCCATAATCTAATCTCCCAACATCATTATACACTACCGCCCGCCCCCAACGCAAACGATTTCGCTTACAAAATTTTCCGCCACCCGCCCGTCATAATAACTTACGATTGCCTATAAAAAATCCTACCACCAAAAGTGATAGGACAATAAATTTTTATTTCGTTTATAAGCGGTTAGCCAATGTTCGTAACGTCGATAACCTCTTTGCTTGACAGATCAACAATTGTGAGGTTTAAAACTGAATTAACGACGCCAGCAGCCGCCTCTTTGGTTGTAAGCGTTGCGCCCGTGATAGCGGTTGACGCATTAAATTCTTCGTGCGCGTCAGACACGCCAGTACCCGTAAAGTTCTCGTCCGCCTCAATGGTAAAGCCATAAAGAAGGCTAACGGTTTTTACAGCCGCATAGCTTACGCCATCCTTAATCCTAACTTCGCCCGAAACAGTAACCGCCTTAACGTCAACCGTCTCGTCAAGCGCTACTTCGCTGCCAGCCGCACCAATCTTGTCAGTTGTGTATTGCGCAAGCTTAAACTCAAAGTATGCGCGCGTTTCAGCCCAGTCATTAAGAAGTGTATCGTCTTGGTCAAACGAGTTAGTTAATTTATAGTAAGACACGTCAACCTTGCCCGTTTCTTCATTTATTGTTTGAGTTTTTTCCTCAACAATTAATTTTGCTGCAACGCCATTATCCAGAACCAAGGTGCATTTAGTAACATCACTGTCAACAACCTCAGTGTTTTCATATCTGGTGCATATCGTTACAAATTCATATTTATCTTTTGAATAATTTAGATAGGTTTGTATAACTTGTGAGTTGTTAAAGCCTGACATTGTTTTAAAGCAAACATCAATCAATTTGTCTTTATTAACTTTGTTATTGTATGCATACAACTGTATTCGTTCAATCACCGCTTGAACGTCAGTGCCCAAAACTTGCATAAAATGCTTAACGAGCGAACCGCCATTTTCAGTTGAAATGTTGCCAAGAACAGCGTTTGATGGAGATGATTCCCCATTATACAAGTAAGACCTATTTTCAGCATCCTTAAATGCCCCCATCATAATGCTAATTTTTTGAAGGTCAGTTAACGTAAGGTCTTGAATTTGCGAATTTTTGTTATCAATTTCAGCATCTTTTTCAGCAATCGTTGTGTCTTTTTGCTCAATCTTGGCTTTAAGGTCGTCAATCTCAGCAAGCGTCTTGCTGTCAGCGCATCCAACTAAGCCAACACTCAGCGCCACGCAAACACACAAACACAACGCCACAAGCATCTTTTTGAATTTCTTCATTTTGTTCTCCTTTTTTATTTTTTTTGCGCAAAAAAACACCAGCACATACTTATGCCAGTGTCAATTGCCTTGTTTGTTTAG
>CAVCHC010000055.1:0-3707 GCA_963602035.1 Acutalibacteraceae bacterium
TATATAGATAATTATTATTAATAAACAATATTAAATTATCAAATTAAAAGATACGCGATTTAAATTAAACAACTTTAACACATGTGTTCAAAATTGCACACGTTTACCCGCATTGTTCAAGCAATTTTTAATCCTTTTGATTATAATAACATAGTATTCAATATTAGTCAACTGTTCAAAATTAAAAGAGGAAATAAGGAGGAAATTATGAGTGTTATAGAGGTAAATCACCTAACCAAAGACTACGGCTCAGGGCGCGGCGTTTTTGACGTATCGTTTCAGGTCAATCGCGGCGAGGTATTTGGGTTTTTGGGGCCAAACGGCGCCGGAAAGTCAACCACCATTCGTCACCTTTTGGGTTTTTCAAAGCCAGACAGCGGCGAAACCAAGATTTTTGACCAGCCCACGTTTGACAAGTACTATACCTTTCTAAACCGCGTTGGCTACATACCCGGCGAAATCGCGCTGCCACAGGGGCTAACTGGGCACGAGTTTTTAACGATGATGGCTGACCTGCAAGGCGTACACAATACCGAGCGCCTTAATTACCTGCTGGATTTATTTAAGCTTGACGACGTCACGTTAAAAGGCGAAACCAAGCGTATGAGCCTGGGCGTAAAGCGAAAACTTGCCATAGTTGCGGCGTTTGCCAATGACCCTGACGTGTTGATTCTTGACGAGCCAACCAGCGGCCTTGACCCCGTTATGCAAGAGGTTTTTATTGACTTTATCAAAAAAGAAAAGGAGCGTGGCAAAACGATTTTGCTGTCTAGCCACATATTCAGCGAGGTTGACGCCACGTGTGACCGCATCGCCATCATCAAAGACGGCCGCATCGTAAGCGAGTTTGTTGCGAACGACTTAAAGCACGCCACCACCAAGTTTTATCTTATAAAGTTTGGCGACGAAAAGTGCTTTAAAAAGTTTTTAACGCTTGCAAAAGACAGCAACTTTCTAACCAGCATTAACACGAGCGAAAACTCGGCATTTATTTCAACAGACGATAAAAATATCAACAAAACCATCGCCCTTTTGCGCGACCTTGACATCGCCGAATTTTCAAACATAAAAGAAAGCCTTGAAGACTATTTTATGAAATTCTATAAAGAAGACAAAGAGTTTAAGGGGGTTTAATATGACAAAAACAAAAAACAAATCGAATAAAAACAGCGCTTTAAACCCAGTCGCCACCACACTGGCAAACGATACGCCGACCACCATTACGCCGAACGTTACCACGCCACCTGACGACGCATCGGCCAGCACTGCAACGACAGCGCAATCTACCCCGTCACCAAACCCGATTGAAATAATCGGCCTTACCAAAGATTACGGCTCGGGGCGCGGCGTTTTTGACATCAATCTGTCAATCAAAAAGGGCGAGATGGTTGGCTTTGTTGGCACAAACGGGTCGGGCAAAACCACCACAATTCGCTCTATCCTTGGGTTTATCAAGCCTACCCGCGGCAAGTGCTTAGTTTTTGGCAAAAACTCGTGGGAGCACGCCGACGAGGTGGCGCATTACATCGGCTACGTTCCGGGCGAAATCGGCTTTCCGGACTTACCGACGGGCACGGCGTTTTTAAAAAGTCAGGCCGAATTTTTGGGCGTAACGGACATGACCGCCACCAACGCGCTGATTTCAAAGCTTCAACTTGACCCGCGCGCCAACCTTAAACGTATGAGCAAGGGTATGAAACAAAAAACCGCCCTTGTTTCAGCCCTAATTAGTGACGCCGAAATTCTTATTCTTGACGAGCCAACCACGGGGCTTGACCCGCTTATGCGCCTTGCCTTTATTGACATTATCAAGGCCGAGCACGAGAAAGGCAAAACCATCCTGATGTCAAGCCATATGTTTAGCGAAATGGAAGACACGTGTGACCGCGTGGCGCTTATCTCAAACGGGCATATAATTGACGTGGCCGATATGAACGCCATACGCAACCGCCCCGAAAAAGACTTTAAGATTGAGTTTAATAACACCGAAAACTATCTTGATTTTAAGGCGCTTGGCTACACGATTATTCGTGACCAGCCGCAATACAATCAGGTAACGGTAGAACTAAAAGGCGACCAAATTAACAAGTTATTTAGCGACCTTTCACGCTTTGACGTTAAGTTTATAAGCGAGGTTAAATATACTCTTGAAAAGCATTTTAAAGAGATTTTAAAAACAAAAAAGGAGAATGAAAATGTTTAGCAAAGCACTTTTTAAACAATCATGCAAGGCAAACGGCGTACTGTGGGCAATCATCACGTTTGCGGTTTGCTTTATGCTGGCCTGCGTTATGCTTATAACAGGCAACGGCTCGATGGGCGGCATCAAAACGGGCATCTCAAACACGATAATAACAAGCCAAATAGACTCGCAGATGGAAGACAGGGCGATTAACTATTACGAACTAATCTCGGGCGCAACGGGCACGTATAACAGTGCGTACGAACAAGCCTACGCCGGCGCAAAACTAGTAAATCCCTCTGCAAGCGAGGCCGAACTTGAATATTTCGCAACCACCAAGGCGAAAGAGGCCATCCCTCAATACATCGCCGGGGTTTTAAACAAGCTTAACTATCAAGAGGGGTCGGTTGAGGCGCAAGAACTTAGCGCGCTTATCAACACTGCACTTAACACCGACCATCTTTATGACAGTTTTTACACGATGGCCAAGCAGCCTGAAAAGGCCTATTCATATGACTATTCACAAAAAGACAGCGCCAAACAATACTCGCGCGAGGTTGCCTCAATCTTTCTTGCGTCAAGTATGACTGACCAAGCCAATGTAGACAAAGTGGTTTCTGCCCTTTCTGGATACAGTATCGACGCGGATGACTACGCCGCATTCAGTTACACCGAAACGGTAGACGGCGAAACGCAAGAACTTTCGCGCTATACGGGCGTAAGCGGGTATAAATTCATTCGCAGCCTTTCAATCGACGTGCTTTTGGGGTATCAAAGCAAGGTTGACTATTACGTAAGCAACGGCATTTACACCGAAACAGAGGCCAAAGCCAAAGTGTCGGGCGACATAACAAAAAGCTTCCTTTCAAGCCTGCCACAAGAAGTGCAATCTGCCCTTTCTGAAATCGGCGAGATGGACTTATTCAGCCTTATCGTTGGGTCAATATTCTTTAAAATGGCGGGGCTGTTGTTGCCAATAATTTATATTATTATGGTGTCAAACAACCTGATAGCCGGGCAGGTAGACAGCGGCTCGATGGCGTACATCCTTTCAACGTCAACCAAGCGTACGCAAGTTGTGTTTACACAGGCAGTTTATCTAATCGGGTCGCTTTTTGCTATGTTTGGCCTTACAACCATAACCAGCGTTGTGTGCCTTAGAATATTAAACAACCCTGAAATCACCTTAACTTATGGCAACTTGATACTGCTTAACCTTGGCGCATTCTTAACGCTATTTGCAATGAGCGGCATTTCGTTTATGGCGTCTTGCTGGTTTAACCGAAGCAAATATTCAATGAGCCTTGGCGGCGGCATAAATATGTTTTTCTTGGTTTCAACTATGCTTGGATTATTCGGGTCAAAAGTCCTTCCAACAGTAGTGCGCTTAAAATCGCTTAACTTCTTTAACTACACAAGCCTTATTTCATTGTTTGACGTTATTTCAATTCTAGACAGCACCACAACATTTATCTGGAAGTTTAGCATCCTTATAGCCATCGGCGTAATCTGCTATATTTTAGGC
>CAVCHC010000056.1:0-3254 GCA_963602035.1 Acutalibacteraceae bacterium
AAGGTAGCCGTACGAGAACGTGCGGCTGGATCACCTCCTTTAAAGGAGTAGTGAAATCACTACATCTTGTCGACATTGACTGCTTAATGCAGTTGATGAAATTTTTTAAATTGCAATCACCGATTGCGACTTTGATAATCAGTAAACATATCAAAGTATAAATAACCGAAAAAGAAATCAGTCCTTCAACTTATCACTATCAAAAAGTCAAAAAACAAAAAGTGAGCTTTATAGCTCATTTTTTTGTGTTTTTTAATTTGTTTGACAAGCATATGTATTTGTTATAAAATTAAAAAAGAGGTATTTATGGATAAAAGTAGTAGTGGTATTAAGGTTTTTAGTGTTGACGCGAATATATTTAACCTGGCCAATGAAAGCGAAAGCATAGAGGGGTTTGAATATTCAACTGATAACGTGGCTGATGGTGGCGAGATGCTTAGGGGCATAAACAACCAAACGGTTATTGAGTTTTTAAACTATCCTGAAACAAAGGTATACATTGTTGTTGACAAAAACCAGCCAACCAAACTTGTGGCGTACAATGTTTTGGCGGGCGAGTCTATTGAAATAGGCAACCTTGGCAACCATCTTTTGGCGCAAAATGAGGTGTTGCTTTGGGCTAGCGACAAAAAGAAAGAGCTTAAAAAGAACCCCAACGCCGAGATTATCAACAATGATATGATAAAAGAGATTAACCGCTTGTTGTTTCACGGGCGCGAGGGAGAGGTCGGTATTGGCGAGTATCGCAACGTTGACTATCTGGGCAATCCCGCTAACGTTATGATTGCCAATCTTGTTGATGGCAAGCGCGTACGAAAAGAAGACTGGACGCCAGAACGCGCGGGCGACGGGCGTATTGAAAAATTGATGGACAAACTTGTCGCGTGGACGAATACGGAGGACTTTCATTCGCTTGACCCGGTTGAGCGCGCCGCAATATTTCACGCGCAGTTTATAAAAATTCATCCGTTTCGCGATGGCAACGGGCGTACGGGGCGAATGATACTAAACTATATGCTAGCAATAAGTGGCCAGCCGCTTACCAACATTCGTGGCGACGCCAAGCAAGATTATTATAAGGCCATCGATTCGGCGATTGTTGACAACGATTATGCCCCGCTTGTTAGTGTTATTAAAAACAATTCCATAAAGCGTAGCAGCGATTTGTTTAAGGCTGTTATGAATTATTCAAACGAAAAGGGCGCAAACCGCGAAATGCCAATCGTGACAAGGCAGATTAGCTTTAACCCAACAAAATACAAAGACTAGCTCTTTTATAAAAACAAAAACAGTTGACAAAAGGGCAGGCCGCTTTTAATTAAAAATTTTAACCAAAAATACTTTTAGTAACTAAAAAAGAGAAGAGTTAAATCTTCTCTTTTGTTTTTAGTTTAAATATTTAAAAGCAATTAATTTTGATTAGCGTTTTGGGTTGGGCGCATTAGTTATCTTGAAAAGCTGGCTTTGATGCCTTCCCAAAAGTTAATGAAGAATTGTTTTACGCCGCCAAAGAAGCCGCCGTTTTCGGTTGACAGGGCGCCAAGGTCGGTCGCGCCGCCGTTAACCAAAAAGTATAGGCACAAAATGATGGCAACAATCGCAACGATATACCAGATAATCTTAAAGATGGTTTTTAACATTTGTTTTGTCTCCTTTTATTATTTTTAAGTTAAATTCAATTTTAAGTTTATTCAAACTTATGGCAAAATTTGTAGGCCAAATTTAAATCATATAGCAGCGGTTAAAGTTGATGCTAGGTTAAACGAATTGCCTTATTTAAAGTTGGTGTAAAGTTAAACCATAAAGTTAAGGTTAAAGTTAACGCCTTTTAAAATTAAAGTTGAATTCAAGGTTGCAGGGTATTTAAATCTTAAATTTAGAATTTAAAATCAAAACGGCTTGCCTTTTTAAGGTCTTCGGCGATGACTTTTCGCTTATTGATAAAGTCAAGCGAGAACCGCACTTGGTTAAACAGATATGTATTGATAAGTGAGATTTCTTGGCTTGGCGACAAAAAGTGCTTCATACGTCTGTCGGTATTTATGCGGCTGTGTTCAAGCATAACGGGGTAGGCGCAGGGCAGCGGCAGCACGGGGAACAAGACACTTACGACTTTACCGCGCTGTTTTGGCATATCTATCTTGCGGCCAGTTAGCATCGCTGACAACTCTTGGCGCTGTTTGGCCGTTGTGTTTTTAAGGCTTGGCTTTAACGCGTTGTTGTCAATACGTGAAACATTTGGCGCGCTTGGGTTGCTGTCAGTTTCGGCGTCGGGCTCACTGTTTGCGTCAAACTGCGCATCAGAGGTGTAGGTGTTATAAAGATAGTCTTTAAACACATAACTTATGCTTCTAAGCTCGTCACTTTTTTTGTAATGCTTGATAGCCAGGTTAAGCGCGTTGATGCTTTCTTTCAAAAACTTGTCAACATTGTTTGAATAGAGGATAGACGCGGGCATTGGCGACTTGGCCATTTCGATAAAGAATACAAAATTGTCTTCACCCGTTTTAACAGCGTACTGAGGAAACGAGGTTGCAAACATCTGCATCACGACCGACATCTTAGTAGACTTGCTTTCAATCTTATTAAAAAAGCGCCTAAGTTTTTCGTCAAACAGGTATTCATATCCGCTTAGTTCGTAAAAAAAGAATTTGACGAAGGTGGCGGGTATGCGGTTAGACTTAAACTCTTGCCTATATATATTGATAGCATTATATATACATATATTAGATAAAATAAGAAAGTCGTTGCCCGAAAGCGTGAATTCGCTTGGCTGGCTAGCGTTTTCTTTGGTGGTATTTTCCCAATTTTCCATCAAGAATGCTCCTTACGTAAGTAATATACACCTTTTATAAAAAAAAATCAAACAATTTTGAAAAAACTGTTGACAAATGTATTTGATAGTGGTATTTTATAGTCACCTGCCACGAATGCGGGTTAACAATTTAAGGGTTTTGAAAAAAAATTAAAATTTTTTAAAAAACTTTTAAAAAACTGTTGACAAAACATTTTGGGTATGGTATTATATGAAAGTCTTCTGCAAGAAGACACAACATCCTAACAATTAAATAAACTATGTATTAAATAAAATACCACTAGTAAGTTATCGCAAATCTAAGGCAACAAGGAGGAGAGGGAACTTACTATTTTTATTTAAGTTAGGTTTCGCACATTGACAACTGCATATTGATACATTGTAAAACAAATTTGTTTTAATAAATGTTTAGAGAATCAGAGTTAAATCAAATATTTTT
>CAVCHC010000056.1:3324-3697 GCA_963602035.1 Acutalibacteraceae bacterium
TAATTACGCTGAGCAAATTTAACAAGAATTTAAAAAATCTTAAAAAGCATAAGGCACGTTTACTAATATGTAAACAATTTTAAAGTATACAAACTTTATACGATCAAGCTATAAAGGGCGTACGGCGGATGCCTTGGCACTAGACGCCGATGAAAGACGTGATAAGCTGCGATAAGCTTCGGGGAGTTGCAAATGAACTGTGATCCGAAGATTTCTGAATGAGGAAACTCACCAGCGGTAATGCGCTGGTATCCACACATGAATAAATAGTGTGTGAGAGGGGAACCTGGGGAACTGAACCATCTAAGTACCCAGAGGAAGAGAAAGTAAAACAACGATTACCTAAGTAGTGGCGAGCGAACGGGTAAGAGCC
>CAVCHC010000057.1:0-3594 GCA_963602035.1 Acutalibacteraceae bacterium
TAAATAAATACTCGACTAACCGCGTCAAAAAAACCTTCAAAATGCGGCGTAATGGTGTTTAATTTGTCGCTTGAAATTGGATGCGCCAAGTCGTCACTTCCAACCTCTATCGTTATTGACGGAATGCCCAATTTTTCAATGCAATAATCTTTAAACCCACCCGCCGAAACGCCAGTATCGTCAACCAATTCAAAGCCTGTAAGTTTGCTAAAATATTCGGCCGCTTTTTTGTGGTATCTTTTGCGCCCGCCATCAAGGTGAAAATTATAATAAATTTCTTCACCCTTGCTGTGAAAACTTATGGTAAAATCTGGGTTTAAAAACCGCGCCAGTTCGGCAAGCAGTTTGCTTTCGGGCTCGCTTTCGGGCGCCACGCCATTATACCCGTGTGCTGCGGGGGCGTTTGCATATCGCGGGTCAGTGCCAAATTTTGCGTCAAAATTATTGTTAAGGTCAACTCCACGAATATTTGCTTTAAAGCCGCTAAAATCGCAATTTTTAACCATTTTTTCAAGTTTTGTTGCATATTTTGCGTTTTTTACACTGCTAATACCGCGACCAACAAGTTCCATCCCGTCTGGGTTCACGCAGGGAACGAACAAGATGTTAGGCAGATTAAGTTCCGCTTCTTGCCCTAAATTTTCAAGGCAGTCAATCAGCCACATAATCAGGTCGCTTGTTATATGCTCGCGCGCGTGAATTGCGCCGCTAACTAAAAGGTTTTGGTCGCTCTTAAAGTTATAAAAAACGCCATAAATGTCGCGCCCCAAGCACGAACGCCCAAGCGTTACAACCTCGCCCTTTTTTATCTTTTGCAGTTTAAGAATTAAACCACAAAAATCCATAAACTCCCCTATTTATGATATGCAATATTATTGTTTATCGTAAACGCGCGATAAATCTGCTCAACAAGCATTGCGCGCATAAGTTCGTGCGGATAAGTCATCTTCCCGAAAGACAAAACAAAATCTGCCCTGTCAAGAACCGCCTTATCCAACCCGTTAGACCCGCCAATAACAAAGGTAATCGTGCTTACCCCGCCGCTTGTTATCTCGTTAAATTTTTTAGCAAACGCAACGCTGTCAATCTCTTTCCCGCTGCGGTCAAGCGCGATAACAAACCCGCTTAGTTTAGTTAGCTGAATTTCAGCCTGCTTTCGTTTTGCAAGCGGAATTTCGGCGTCATTTTTAGGCGGAATCTCGCTTATAATCACCTCTTCAACCTTCGCCCAGCGCGACAGCCGCTTATAAAACTCGTCCGTTATCGCCTTGATATTTTTGTCTTTCACGTCGCCCGTTGCAACGATTTTTATCCTAACCATTATTTTGAAAACCCTTCAATCAGCGCCGCAATCCATTCGTAGGCAAAGTATATGGTAGACACCGCAAACAGTACCCACGCCATCACGCTTACTTTCGGCCTGCCCTCTTTGGCGCCCGCAACGCCCGTCTTCTCACAAACTATCTCGCCACTGTTGCCCGCGTCGATAATAACGTCGCCATCCGCCGCAGCCACAGCGCTACCCTGCGCGCCTTCAACATCATCAAACAACTCGCCCGCTTTCAAAATCTTAAAGTCGTCTTTTTTGACGTATTCAGGCAAGCCGTTAAGGTTTTTATTTTCAGCAATAATTTTCTCCATAACCTTATAAATCAAATAAACCGAAACCGCAACGATGGCCGCCGAAATGATAAAGCTAACAATGCTTGACCCAACGCTTGCTTGCTCGCTTAGCGTTTCAGTCACCTCCGTGCTGGCCGTCTCGCCGGATGAGAGAAGGCTGTACACAAAGTTAATAAGCAAAACAAAGAAATTGTTGCAAAAATGGATGATAATTGTTATCCAAATGTTGCCCGTGTAATAAACAATATAGCCAAAAATAACGCCCAAAATGAATTGGTGCACTGTTTGGTCTGGGCTCCCGTGCATAATCATAAAGAAAAACGCCGACCCAAACACCGCCAAGTTTTTGCCGTATCTAGCAAGGCCATTTAAAACCAACCCGCGAAACAAAAGCTCTTCACAAAGCGCTGGCATAACGCCGATTAAAATGGTGTACATAAGCAGTTTGCCAAACGAGTCAACCTGAATGCCCGACGTAACACTTGTGTAACCAATATTGTTTAAAATGGTAACAAAAAAGTCACTAACGCGCCCAAGCCCCAAAAGGCAAATAATGCTTACAACCACCGCGCAACCGATAAGCGCGCCGTTCATTTTCTTTTTAAAACCGGCCGCAGGGATAAACTGCCTTTTTCTTATCCCGCTTACAAATAAAACCGCGAACCCAAACACTCCCTCAACAAAAAAGGCATAAACAAAATAGAAAAAGTTATTGTATTTTACGCCGTTTCTTAAAAGCGTAACGGCCACAAGCGTGACCAAAAATTGCATAATGATATAAACCAAAACGCCAATGCTTGCGTCATCACAATCAAAGCAACTTAGCGGTTTTTGCACTTTTTTTGCCACTTTTTCATTAATTTTAGGGTCAAATTGCAGATTTTGCATACTTTACTCTTCCTTTAAATAAAAATTATTTCCCGCGTGGTCTTGGTGTGTTAGCCTTATAAAAACATCTTTTTCAACGCTAAACCCCGCACAACTAAGGGCATTACTTACAACCTCAAACGCAAGTTCGGGCGTGTTATTTTTTTCACTAAGATGGCTAAGCGCAAAAAATCTTGTTCCGTTTTGGGCAAGACGCACCACCTCGCTGGCACAATCAAAGTTAGACAAGTGCCCGTTTTTACCACGAATGCGCGCCTTTAAAACAGGCGGATAAAGCGGGTTATTTTTAAGCATTTCTGGGTCGTGATTAGCCTCAATAAAAACCAATTTAGAGCCACATAAATTTTCATCCACCACGCCCGAGACGAACCCAAGGTCGGTTGCGTAACTAAACTTAGCCTTACCGCAAACGAAGGTAAACCCCTGACAATTTCGGCTGTCGTGGCTTACGCAAAACGGCGTAACGGTTACGTCGCCAATCTTAAACGGAATGCTGTCAAACCGGCGTTCAACACTGTCAGCAATGTCGCCAATATTGTTTTCAAGATACGGCCAAACGTCGCGATGTGCAAACACAAGCGGCTTATACTTTCTTACAAACGATTTAAGCCCGCCGATGTGGTCGCTGTGTTCGTGCGTTATAACAATCGCATTAACGCTTTTTGGCTCTACCCCAACCCCTATAAGTCTTTTTTCAAGCTCGCGGATACCAAGCCCCGCGTCTAACAAAATTTTTGTGTTATGGCATTCAATAAGCGTACTGTTACCCTTGCTTCCGCTTGCCAAATTAACTATTCGCATAAAAACTCCTCATTTGCATTATACCAAATTTTATAAACTTAATCAAGCAATATCGCAATTATCCCCTATTTGACTTAGGTTTATAAAGGAGCTTTCAAGTGACTAAGCAATATTTAATTTAGCCAACAATACAACCACTTACAATTAATTTTTTTTAGCCAAATTTTAAATTGATAATTAATTAAAAAGATTGCAAAAATAATTCAAATTAAATTCTTGTAAAATTAAAATTAATTAGATAATTTAGGATAATTTATTTAGGTACTATATCACACATAATAC
>CAVCHC010000058.1:0-1180 GCA_963602035.1 Acutalibacteraceae bacterium
AGTTAGTTAGTTCCAATTTATTTGTTTTATTTATTAAAAATATTTTATATAGTTTTTGTTTTTGCGCGTTGAGGTAAAAGGTTAATTAGTGCCAAAGTTGCGCGTTGAGGTAAAAGTTAATTAGTGCCCTTAGTTGCGGGGGAATGGGCGAGAGGATTACTGGCGCTCTGCTTGCTCTTCTTGCTTGCGTTTGTCGGCCTCGGCGCAGATACGATGATACATGGCCGTGTCTACAAAGTTGATGCCGCGCTCAAAATCAAAGCGCAACTGATTGTCAAGCATCTTTCGTATGTCCATCTTTTGCGCCGGATTGCTTGAAGCGTAATCTAGGTTTTTAAACATCTTGTCATAGGTTTCTTTGGTGACAATATAGGCCGTACGCTGAGGCTCTTGGTTAGGCTCTACGTGTGGCGCGCGACCCATAATCGTTTTGTCGCCAGCGCATACATCATTTGCCCACTGGCCAACATAATAGTCGCCAAGGCTCCAATAATATTCCCCGCGGCCGTGCTTTTTGTTGTTTTTAAAGGTGCCAACGTAAACGTCCTGGTTGTTATAAAGCCTTTCGCCCTTTTTCATCTTGCCAAACAAGAAGTTGCCCGTAAAGCTTCCGCCACCCAAAAAATGCAGCTTGCCATAGCCATGAGGCACGCCAAAAAGCGTGTCGCCATGATAAACGCTGCCGTCGCTAAAAAATAAAGTTTTCATTTGTTCCTCCAATTAAAAATATTTTAACATACGCCGTGGGTTTTGTCAATACCGCCCCCGTTGCGCGCCGAAACTGCATAGTCAAGACACCATACTGCGCAAAACCACACCGTTATCGCCACACCTGATTATATCAATACTGAATTAAAATACCTCACTGTTGCGCCTTAATACCGCGTTGACATATCATCACAACTGCGCGTCAAAACTACATTGATATAACACCTCATCGCACCTCTACGCCAGTGTCTACACCAAAATTCTTGTCGCCAGCAACCTAATATTCGCGCGCCTTAATTTACATCTGCCTATATAAATATGATAAAACAAAATTTGTACCGAACCAAAAATCAATTGCGCCAACATTGACACGTCCGCAAAAAACCGATTTTAATATCTCAATAATTTAGAATAAAATTAAATAATTTTATTCGTATAATTTTTGCCAATTTTTATTAATGAAATATTAGAA
>CAVCHC010000058.1:1190-3352 GCA_963602035.1 Acutalibacteraceae bacterium
ATATGTGACGCTATGCTTAATCGGTAAAACAAAAGAATATTAAATAATATCCAAATTATTTTTCTCAATCGTATACAAATTTTACAATATTGTTTAAATTTGGTGCGCGATTTATTTGATAAAAACCGCGAATAATGCTAAAATTAATTAAGGAGGAAATTATGGAAAAACAAAACATTTTTAAAAAGTTAAAGTGGGACAGCATTATCGTGGCCGCCCTTACAATTATTTTGGGGCTTTTGTGCGTAATTCTGCCAAAAAGTTCGGGCACGGCACTTACCTACATCTTTGGCGCAGTGCTTGTTGCGATGGGCATAACGGCCGTTGTTAGGTATTTTTGGGGGCTTAGGCTTGTAAGCGATATGTCGCTTGTTATCGGCACGCTTATGATAACCCTTGGCGTATTTACGCTTATCAACCCAAGCGCAATTCAGGCCATTTTGGTTGTTTTGCTGGGCGTGTTTATCATCATTGACAGTATGACCGAGATAAGTGAAAGCATCTATTGCGCGCGCGCCAATGTAAGCGGCTGGTTCTGGCTGTTTTTGGCCTCAGTTTTAACACTTGGCCTTGGCATCGTTGTTGCGTTTTCTAACTTTGAAACGGTTATGATTTTGGCGGGCATTGCGCTTATGATCGAGGGACTTAAACGCCTTATCATCACGCTTGTTTGCGCGGGCAAAATTCGTGAAGCCAAAAAGCAACTGCTGAGCGCTGCTAACGAAATTATTATTGAATAATTAAATAAACTGCAATTTTGTTAAAAAGGCAAATTAAATTGCGCACTACCCTCTTTTAAAGAGGGTTTTTTCATGCCAAATTTTTACTTGCGCGCTTTTGCCCTCGCGTTTTTTAATACCAAATTTTATTTACCGCGCTTTTGCCCTTGCGTTTTTTTAGGCGATGTGATAAAATGCGAAAAGGAGAACGAATATGAACAAGAATTTAACCCCAGTGCGCGGGACGAATGACTATCTTCCTCGCGATATGATTATACGCGAAAAGGCGCGCTCTATCATTTTAAACACCTATAAAAAATACGGCTTTATGCAGATAAGTGCGCCGATTCTTGAAGACATCAATAACCTTTTAGGCAGCGACGGCGGCGACAATACCAAGCTTATTTTCAAAGTTTTAAAGCGCGGCGAGAAACTTGATTTAACCAAGCCGAATCTAACAGAAACCGACATTGTTGACATCGGCCTTAGATACGATTTGACCGTACCGATGGTAAGGCTTTATTGCAACAACGCAAGCGTGCTTCCTAACCCATTTAAAACCATTCAAATTGACTACTCTTTCAGGGCAGACAGACCACAGCGCGGGCGCAGCCGTCAGTTTATTCAATGCGATATTGACATTCTTGGCGACCCATCTATTAACGCCGAAATTGACGTTATTAACACCACCAGTAAGACCTTTCTTGCGCTTGGTTTTTCGGGCTTTGTTTGCAAAATTAATGACCGTCGAATTTTAAGCGACCTGATTTTGGGCACGGGGTTTGACGCGTGTGACGAGGCCGAAATCTGCATTTGCCTTGACAAGATTGACAAGATTGACGTAACCGGCGTAACGCAAGAACTTATCTCGCGCGGGTTTGACGAGAATAAGGTTAAAGCGCTGATGGCTAAGATTGAAAAGGTGCGCTCGGGCGGGCTTAACAGTTTGCTAGAGTTCGGCGTGCGCGAAGACGTAGCCCTAAGCGTTAAAAAGATTATCGACACGGTTAACGCGCTTTCGGCGGGCAAATATAAGGCGGTTTTTGATATTTCTATCGTGCGCGGCCAAGGGTACTACACAGGCGCGGTTTATGAGTTTTATATGCCGGGGTTTGGCGGTGCGTGCGGCGGCGGCGGCAGGTACGACAAAATGGTTGAAAAGATGACGGGCAAAAGCGTACCGGCCGTTGGGTTTGGCCTTGGGTTTGAGCCTACGTGTATGCTTATAGCGGAGCGCGGCGGCTTTGATAATCAAGACGACCTTGTTGCGGTTATCTATCGACCTGATGATGACTTTAAGGCGGTTTTAACCAAGGTTGAGGCGCTTGGCGCGATGGGCAAAAACGCGTCGGCAGTGCCTGCTAAAAAGAACTTAAATCACCAACTTGAAACACTTAAAGCAAACGGCTTTACGCACTTTTTAAGTTTAACTGACGATAAACC
>CAVCHC010000059.1:0-3241 GCA_963602035.1 Acutalibacteraceae bacterium
TTTTATTGCCAGAGTTGCTGCCTCTGCGCCGTCAGCCGTTGCGGTAACAATTTGCCTAAGATTTTTCGTACGCAAGTCTCCCGCAACAAAAACGCCCGACACATCAGTTGTTAAATCGGCCGACTCAACAAACCCAAACTCGTCCGTCTTCACCTGCCCCGCAACAAGTTCGCTATTAGGCACGCGCCCAACCGAAATAAACAGCCCGTCAACATCAAGCGTCTCCTTTTCGCCCGTTTGCGTATCAGTAAGCACAACTTTTTCAAGGTGCCCCTCGCCAACCAGGTCAGCAAGCACGCGCCACGGCATAATTTTAACCCCGCGCGCCCTAACCGCCTCAACCTCGCTTCCGCCTACCCTAAACTTGTCCGTTCGATGGATAAGAAAAACCGATTTAGCCAGCCCCGAAAGATACTCCGCCTCCGCGAACGCACTTTTCCCGCCGCCGATAATTGCAACAGATTTGCCTTTAAACAGTGCACCGTCGCACGTCGCGCAATAGCTTACCCCGCGCCCAAGAAACTTCTTTTCAAGTTCGGCATTAATTTGACGCGCCCGCACGCCCATCGCAAGAATAATCGTGCGCGCAAAAAATTCGCCCGATTGGGTTTTAACAACTTTTTTGTCTGCGTTAAGGTCAAGCGAAACAATACGCTCGTTTATCACCTCAGCGCCCGACCGATTAAGGTCGTCAAGCATCGAAAGCGCAAGGTCAGCCCCCGCCACCGCGCCAACGCCCGGATAGTTTTCAACCCGCGGAGTTATCGCTACCTGCCCGCCAAACATCTCGCTTTCAAACAGCGCCACCGTTTTGCCAGCCCGCTTTAAATATATCGCCGCCGTTATCCCCGCCGGCCCACCGCCACACACGATGCAATCATACATTTTTTCCATAATATAATTATATCGTAATTTCGCGATTTTAACAACAAAAAAAGGCACCCAAAGTGCCTTAATTAATTATTTTTTGTTTGCGTATGCTGAAACCCAAAGTTCAATCGCGGCCGCAATCAAAAGCGGAGCGGCTGCCAAAAGCACGAAATACGTACTGTAACCGATGATACCAGTTATCGTGAACGCAAGTTCCGTGATAATCTCGCCAGCAGTATACTTAGAAAACTTCTCTGCTTTAAAGTTTTTTCTAAGCGTTGACACGTTGATAAGCCCTGCAACTAACAAAAACATCAACGCGCACGCCTGCATCGCGGTATAAACCCAGTTTGGCGCTCCATTGTTAACAAGCGACACAATCGAAATGATAGTGTACGTCAAAAAGTACGCCGCAATCAACATAATTTCAAGCACGCCAAGCATAAAAAGCGAGTTGCGAACGTTAACAACAACATTCTCTTTCTTTTTACCCTCTTTTGGTTGCTCTTTAACCTGCTCGTTTTTAGGCACCATCGCGCCAACCGGACGAACCATAACCTCTTGCGAAACAACCGCATTTTGCGCCGTGTTTTGTGTAGAGTTTTGCACAGTATTTTGCTCTACCTTTTGCGCGGCATTTTGCGCTGCCTCAGGCTGACTTACAACCTTTTTAGGCCTGCCAACTGGGCGCTTTTGCCCCTCTGTTTTAACAGCAGCCGCCTCGGTTTTTTTGGTTGCTGGTCTGCCCACTTTACGTTTTTCAGTTACAGCCGCCTCAACCACTTGCGCATTTTTGCGTGGCCTGCCAACTGGGCGCTTTACGCCATTATTTTCTGCCATAAAATCCCCCTTGCCGATTTTTATCCTATTTTCTTACGGCCATTATACCACACTTCCCCCCGCCACGCAAACGTTTTCACCCACTTTCCCAATTTTTCTCAACAAAAACCCACCACGAGATGTGATGGGCTATGTGTTTATTAATTTGCTTGTTTTGTGTTTAATTCAACCTAAGACTATTGATTAATAGTTTGCAAAACTTTAACATTTGTTAAATCAACAACTTTAATTGCCTTAACTTGATTTGCTTTTTCAAGCGCGGCCTCTTTTGAAGTCTTTGTGTTTGCCAAAGCCTTGGTTGCATCCCACTTTTCACTATCTTGCGAAGCGTTAGGGTTTTCTTCAACCGTGTACCCATAAAGCATATCAACCTTGTTAATAGTTGTATCATACCCAGAGAACACTACCGCCGATACCTCAGCACTCTCATCGATGTTGCCATCAAATCCGTCAGTGGTATAAAATACTGCCTCGATTGTGTAAACTGCCTTAATATAAACCATTCCTGACTCACTGTAATCAAGATTCATGGTTAACTTTCTGTAAGCAACAGTTACTTTCCCATTTGTTTCAAGAGTTTGTAATTTTTGCTCTTGCGTATATTTGGCAACTTTACCATTTTCAATTTCAACATTCAATTTATATTCGTCTCTTTCACTAAGGGCACCATCAACTATTATATCCCCAACCAATGAGAAAGAATGACCCGTTTTTGAATAATCAAAAACCATCTTAGTAACATTTTTTACGCTTTCATTCGCGTTATAAATTTTTAAATACTCAGGGTCAGTTTCAACTTGAACCAACTCCAAACTTCCACCAAAAAGTTTTGTCGTGTCATACAGGCCACCGTATAAATTTGGCATAAAGAATCCTATCATGCTACCGCTCGCTCCAATCATCTTATACCTAACATCCCAGTTAGACTCTCCACCATTGCTGTCTTTTAAAAGCATGTTAGACCTACTTGATGATATGTTACCAGTCATTGTTTTCTCAGCAATTGTGAATGCTCCCGCCATAGCGCCAACCTTTTCAAGGTCAGTTAACGTAAGGTCTTGAATTTGCGAATTTTTGTTATCTATTTCGGCGTCTTTTTCGGCGATTGTTGTGTCTTTTTGTTCGATTTTGGCTTTAAGGTCGTCAATCTCAGCAAGCGTCTTACTGTCAGCGCATCCCACCAAGCCAACACTCAGCGCCACGCAAACACACAAACACAGCGCCACAAGCATTTTTTTGAATTTCTTCATTTTGTTCTCCTTTTTTATTTTTCTTTTTTCGAGGCAAACTCCACTCCTACCATTACCAATACCAATGCCCACCGCTGTCATTGCGAGGAACGCAGTGACGTGGCAATCCCCAAAACCGCGCTACGCTTGGTAGTTAAAAGTGAAGAGTGAAAAGTGAAAAGTAAATTGATTATCACTGACACATAACACGTTGAATAATGCGGAATGGTCTTGTCCTCTTTTTTTACGCAAAAAAACACCAGCACATACTTATGCCAGTGTCAATTGCCTTGTTTGTTTAG
>CAVCHC010000060.1:0-2760 GCA_963602035.1 Acutalibacteraceae bacterium
ATTATTTTCTAACATTATTGATGGAAAAATCATATAAATATAAACAATCCAAATCAGTTTTTTATAATGTTTGATTTAAATCGATTTGTAAAAGTTGATTTTTATGGTATAATTAATTTATGCAAGAAAAAGATGATGCACAATTAAATATAAATCAAGAGGCAGAGTGCGACGCTACCAATTCGTTGGAGGCAGGACGCGACGCTGATGTTTTAAAGGCTGAAAGCAGTGCCGATAAAAATATGGGGGCGCAAACAAATACAACCGAAAGTTTGGGAATGCAGGCAGGCTCAACCGAAAGCGTGGACACGCAGGCAAGTGCGGCTGAAAGTTTAGGGGCACAGGCTGAAAGGTTTGTTAAAAGCGCAACTGTTAATTTTATAATGCTTGTTATGGCGATTTTTGCGGGCTGCTTTGTTATCTACACCTTCTTTTTTCAAGTGCTTTGCCGCCCGATAATGGTTGCGGGGATAAGTATGCAGCCGACGATAAACGCAAGTGTGCGCGGCGCAAATGGCACCGTTAATACTGACACCGTTTATTACTCGCGATTTGACAAAAGCATTGATTTTAAAGACATCGTGATAATTGACGGCAGCTATTCACTTAGCGGCTACCCCATCATCAAGCGCGTTATCGCCACGCCCGGCCAGACGATAATTTTTAGAACCACGGGCGAGCTCTATGCCAACACCGACAGTCAGTTTGGCGACGAAAAAAAGTTCAAAAAGGTCAATATTTACATTCTTGACGCGGGCGCGGAAGACGGAAGCGAGCGCCTTTTAGACGAGCCATACACCAAAAACGGCACCGAGGTTGCGCTTAACTCTCAAAGCGATATTAAAAGGTACAGTTTTTACAACACCTATAACCGCGCAATTTCTAATCACAATTTCTTGACAGAGCAAGGCGAATTTCGGTATACTTTGGCTGACGATGAATTTTTTGTGTGCGGCGACAATCGCAACTATTCAACCGACAGCCGCTATTTCGGCCCCGTAACGGGCGACCATATCGTGGGCAAGGTTAAAATTCAAGTCAAAGCGGGCGAAAATCTTTTTACAACTTTATTCAAGGCGATTTTTAGCTAACCGATTTCACTAACCGCATAAAGCGCGCATTTTCAACTAATCACTTTTAACTAAACGCGTAAAAATGCAATTTTCAACTAATCGCATTTAATTTACAGCGTAAAATTGCCGATTTTTGGCCAACCGCATTTAGGAGGAATTATGAAAACAATTATAACAACTGACAGTTCGTGCGACCTACCTTTAAGCACGCTAAAAGAGCGCAACATTCCGCGCATCGGCATCAACGTGTGCCTCGGCAGCAATGAGTATATTGACGGCGTTAACATCACGCCCGAAGATATTTTTGCGTACGTTAAGGCTAATAAAAAGTTGCCTAAAACGTCGGCCTTAGCGGAAGAACAATTTAACAAATTCTTTAAAGAAACGTTAAAAGACGCTGACGAAATCGTACACATCGGCCTTTCAAGTGGCCTTTCAACGCAATACAATCAAAGCCTTCAAGCCGCAGCAAGTTTTAACGGCCGCGTTCACGTTATTGACGGAAAAAGCCTTTCAACGGGCACGGCGCTTTTGGTTTTGGCCGCAAGTGACTTGGCGCGCGAGGGCAAAACAGCTGACGAAATCGTAAAAGCGATTACTCCACGCGTTGAAAAGGTACAGGCAAGCTTTATTATTCAAGACACTGAGTATCTTTACCGCGGCGGGCGCTGCTCAGGCATTGCGATGATCGGCGCGAACCTTTTAAAAATCAAGCCGCGCATTCAGGTGGTTGATGGCAAGATGATTCCGTATGGCAAGCCAAGGGGCAAAATGCTGCCGGTTTTAAAGGCGTATGTTGACGAGGTTTTAAAAGAGTTTAACACGCCAGACAGGACGCGCGCGTTCATCACCCACTCTTCTATTGAGCCAGAAATCGCCAAAGAAATTGTTGAATACGTTAAATCTAAAAATATTTTTGATGAGGTCATCGAAACCGTAGCGGGCGCAACTATCACAAGCCACTGCGGCAAGGGGACTTTGGGGCTTTTATACATCAATGACGGAAATGAAAAAATCTAACACAACCAAACATAATTACTTTAACCGCTTTTGGGCATTTGCATTGATTGCCCTAAGTTTTTTCGGCGCGTTAATGTTTAGCGCATGCGGGCAAACCAACAAACTTAATATGACGTATTACACGCTTGAAAAGTCGTCTTACACGCTTATTACTGACGGAACGGACACTGAAACCAACTCAACAGACTTCATTTCAAACACGCCGATTTTAAGGCAATACCAAACCGCAACGGTCATCCTTTCAAGCGAGTGGCTTTATGGATTTCATATTGAAAAGATGGCGTTTAGCATTAAATCTAACCGCGCCGCCACTATCGAATTTAACATAACAATCACCAACGTTACCGACGGCGAGACTGACAGCGTTGTGGCAGTTAGGTCAAAAACCTACCGCGCAGTGTGCGACTTAAATAATAACACCACCCGCGATTTTATGACCGAGATTGATAACGATTTTGGCGATATTGGCAAGGTTACTCAAATTAAATTTACAATCACCAACACCGAATTGTTTACCGAGCACGACGATTTTGCATTTGCTATTTATAACGTAGCGCTTTTCGGCGAACATAGCGCAAAATAACAAATTTAACCTATTTTACCGCAGATTTTGATTGAATTTGCGGTTTTTTAATGTCTTTTTAATTGATGTGCATAGTTTCTATTA
>CAVCHC010000061.1:0-2731 GCA_963602035.1 Acutalibacteraceae bacterium
TGATTAAAAATGTTTGACAAATAGTTAAAGTTTGATTATATTGTAGGTTTAATAGTTAAAAAATAACTATTAATGCTGCTTATTTAGTTATGTTAGCAATAAAAACACCGCTAAATGGTGTAGTACGAACCTTTTACTTTTCAAGTTCTGTTATTACTTAAAATATTTTTATTAATATTTTTAGTGGAACTAACATTAAGTGAGTTATTTGTTTTTGTTTCTCTCACAAAATATTTTAGCGTAGCTGGGTTTGAAAAGTAAAAGTTTTTTAAGTGAAGAGGAAAATGGCGATTAAGTTTAATTATACAGTTTTTGTTGGCGTTAGGAAATATACATTTGATAATTACGCCGACTTTAAGAAGTATTGCGATATTAGAGGCATCGCAATTAGTTAATGGTAACAACACGGTGCACAGTGTGGTTATATAAATCAATGAAAGGAGAGTTAAAAATGTCTGTTAAAGTCAGGACAAAAAGTGGTAAGACGAGAACCCTGTTAAATCCGTCAGAAAAAGCGCAGAAGTTTGCGTATGAATTAAGCTATGATGTTAAGGTAACCAATGATGGTAAGCAAATTATTAAGCGTAATGGCAATATTCAAGAACTTACCCCTGAGCAAAAAGCTTATAGAGCAGGTTATTTACAGTCGCGTACCGACAGCGCGCGCGCGTATTGCCACAACAAGGGCATTAAATCTAAGTCTAATAGACGTTATAAATAGGTGTTGCTAAGAATTTGATAGTTATGTAATTTGAGGGCAAAGTGGCTGATTAGCGCTTGCCCGTCGTGGGTAGGCAGGTGCTGCGTTGAGAGTCCAAACGCACCTAGCTTCAATGCTGGGATACCCCTTTCCCTAGAATATTAATTTTAAACAAAACAGTTATGTTTAGCTTTCCCACTGCCGGTTGAGCGGACTCCTCAACCTATTTAAATAATAGGAGGTGCTTAGTGGATAGCACTTTTAAAAAAATAACTTATACTTTGGCCGGCGTTTTGGTTTTTATCTTTCTTTTAATCAACGTTTGCTGGGGTTATTGGTATTTCTTTGGCGTTAAAAAGCAGACAGTTGGAGTCGCTTACGCTCAAACTGTTGAGGATGCCGAGGGCAATAAATTCCCGATTTTTAAAGCAAATCTTTTTGATAATAGTAATAAATCCGGTCAAAAAATGATTGAACTTCAAGTTACTTATTATACAGATTTCGAAAAAACGGCTATCGAACAACGTACATTCCAGTGGTTTTTCGATATGGCATACAAAGAAGAGTTTTATGCTGGCGATAGCTACTACTATCCTGTTAATGTCTATGAATATAAGGGTGATACTAAAACTCATTGGAAGACTGAATCTCCATTAGCCTTTGGTGAACCGCTTTTCATTGAAATCGATGGCGAAATGTACAGCTTTTCATTGACGGGTACTTATGATCGAACTACATACACTCCAAACGTTTTTGTTGCGATTTGGAACGCGATTGCGTTTACATTCACTGGCAATAAAGAATATACACGCAGACCTGGGGCAGTTGCGCACGTTGAAAAAGGCATTCAGTATACAATGGCTGATGTAATGCAGACGGTCGCTAATAGTATTGTTAAATCTAGTGAGGGTTATGGTGATTATTCAACTTCTCTTTACGATTTTTCACAATATTTTTCAATTCAAAAATTTAACAAAAAATCTGGTAAAATGGAAGATTTCCAGGCAGATTACGACTTCTTGCGCAACTACTTTTATATTGAGGTTCACGCCGATAAATGGGGTGTAACAAAAGCCTCTCAGTCGCTTGTTAATATGATTAAATACGATGCTAATTATGATGGATCCGGCCTTAAAAATGTTGAGTATTCGGCTGATAAAACAGTACTTAACTTAACCGCAGCTGATTTTGAAAAACATAAATCTGAGTTTTACGGCGGCTATCTTTTAAGCTTAAATAGTGATTTCTTAGCAATGCTAAGGGCTAATAAAGAGTTGGTTATTAATGTTGACCTTGATTTGGATAACGTTGATAATGCTGATGGCAATGTCGTTGGTTTTGACCTATACGCTTTGTATGGTCTGTCTTTAAATTCCGTTAAGATTAAGTCTACTAAAACACGTGATTTTATAGCGTTGGATTATTCGTTGGGCGGTAGTGGGTTAAGCGATGTTATTTGCACGCCTTGCATTACGTTCAAGCCTGAGGCTAACGCTTTTAAAACACTGAATGGAGGTAATTAGGATGATAGGGTTGTTGACTAAAATAAACCAACCAACTTATCTTCAATACGCTAATTTAATCGTTGTTTTGGTTATCTTATCGTTAGTATTGATGATTGCCTCGTTAATACTGCGCGGTGAAATTATTCGAAAAATATTGCTTATTGCTGGTTGTGTTTGTGTTGTCGTGAGTGGTTGCTTTTCTTGCGCATCTCTGTACAAATATGCATCAACCAAGTCGACTGTTATTGGTTCAGTAACAAGCCAAGAGTCTAGCCAGGATTTTGTTTGGAGTTATGATTACAGTGACCTGGTGCTTTATAAGCGTGACACCAATAATACCTCTGATACAGCTATTTATTATTACGTTGACGAGGTCGCTAAGACAGATTTTAACGGTTTAAATAAAAGCTATATGTTGACTGTTAATGGTGACCCTTGCTCTAACTTTTATTGCGGTAAGTCAAGGGTTTATGGTGTTTTAAATAAACAGTTTATTAAGGACAATAAAACGCTTACTGTTTCAATA
>CAVCHC010000062.1:0-2598 GCA_963602035.1 Acutalibacteraceae bacterium
TTATATTAATTTAATAAATTATTATTTATTTAGCGGTATTAATTTAACTAATATTTATTAGTCAAATAATTTAATTAATTTTTAATTGTTTTAAAATAATTTCGGCGATTTTTTGTTGACCAAGTTCGTTTGGATGGATGCCGTCGTCGCAATAAAAGTCAAGGTAGTTGCGGCAGTATAAAAGCTTGCTGCGGATGTCAATAAGGTGGCATTTTTTGGCCTGCGCGCACTTAATTACGATTGAATTAAAATACTCTTGATGGCGATAAAGGTTCTCAATGTCGCCATGCAAAAAGGTGAGCACTCGGTTAGGGTCGGCCTGTTTTGAAATGATTTCGTCAAAAAAGCGCTTACTGTCCATCGGCGCGATGGAGGTCAAACACACGCGCACTCCGGCCGCTTGCAGCCTGTCAATAGTGTCAAGCAAAAGGCGTTTAAACTCTTTTGGTGGCGTTTTAGGCTGGTGGTCAACCTCGGGGGTTTGGGCGACGGTCGGCCAGTCATAGTCGCTGTCATTCCCGCCAAGACTTAAAATCACAACGTTGTCGCCTGAGGGGTCAAGGTCGCTTAAAAACTTGTCAATATCCCCGCGCGACACCAAGCGTGAAAGGGTCTGGCCAAAGGTAGAGTGGTTGGTAATCTTCACGCCAAGCGCGTTTTCAACAATGCTTACGGCGGGGCACTCGGCCACCTTGCGTCGCCCCTTGCTGGTAACAACGCCCTTGGTTATCGAGTCGCCAAAAACCGTGATTTTGGTGTTTTTGTTGATTTCCATTTGGTTACTTCCTTATAAAAAGAATACCAAGCGTGTATGGGCCGCAGTGGCTTGACACGGTGCACCCCGCGCGGGTCTCGTGAATGTTTTCAAACCCGCGTTCGGTTAAAGCGGCGCGCGCAACGCTTACCATCTCGTCAGTGGCGGTGGTGTAAGTGATAAAGGCGTGCTTGGTGTCTACCTCGCCCGAAGCGGCAATCATATCCGCGCAATATTTTTTGATGACTTTGTCAAGCTTGCCAAGGTATTTTTTGTTGACGCGCAATGTGCCATCGGCTACCGATAACTGCGGCTTAATCGACAAAAGGTTGGCGCCCAAAAGCGTGATGGCAGAGCACCTGCCGCCCTTGTACATATAATCAAGCCTGTCAAGCACGAAACTTGCTTGCGTGTTTTTAACTGTCGTTTCCATCTCGGTCAAAATCTCGTCTACCGTTGCGCCGCTGGCGGCCATTTCACTTGCTTTGATGGCTTGAAGCGCGATACCCGTTGACAGCGACAGCGAGTTAACAACATACACGCTCCCGACGTCTTTGGCGGCCTCTTTGGCGTTGTTAATAGCGCTGCTGAACCCGCTTGAAATCGAAAAGTGAATAATCGCGTCGGCGCCCTCTTCTTTTAAAACGCGCTCAAAAAATGCCTTATATTGGCCATAGTTAACGGCGCTGGTTTTAGGCAACACCTTGTTTTGTTTAACGAACGCGAACACGTCCTCGTTGGTTATCGTGCCGTCAAAAAACTCCTTGTCGCCAAGGATGATGGTAAATGGCACGGTTTTAATATTATATTGATCTAAAAGTTCTTGTGGACAGTCAATGGTAGACTCTGCGGTGATAATAATTTTCATAAATTCCCTCTTATTTTTGATATTAAAAACCAAAATGCTTGTGCTGCTACATTTTTTCAGTTTAGCGGCAGGGCAGATAAAGACTTCCCGTTTGGTTTTCATTGTTAGTATACTCACTGTTGTGGCGGTTGACTACCTAAACGGCGCCGTTTTGCGCTACTGTTAAAATTTTTAAAGTAGAGTTGCAAAAAATTCGCTCTACTGACGGTAGAGGCGCACAAAAATACTAACAAAAACGCTTGCAAATTTAGTTTTTAAGCGCTATAATTATTGTATGGAAAACTTGAATAAAGTGATAGCAGAAAACATTTCAAACCTGCGCAAAAAGGCGGGGCTGACGCAACTTGAACTGGCCGAAAAACTTAATTACAGTGATAAGGCCGTAAGCAAGTGGGAGCGTGGTGAAAGTATCCCAGACGTCGTCGTTTTAAAGCAAATTGCCGATATGTTTGGCGTTAAGGTTGACTTTTTGCTTAACAAACAAAACGCAAGGATGATTCGGCTGACTAAGCATATAAGCCTGTCGTCAACGCTTATAACCATCCTTGCAAGCATCGTTGTTTGGATAATTGCAACGATAACATTTGTTGTGCTTGAACTTGCGGGCGTAAAAGGGGCGTGGTTTTGCTTTATCATCGCCGTGCCAGTAACGCTTATTGTTATGCTGGTTCTAAACTGTATTTGGGGCAAAAAGTGGATAACATTTACCCTTATTTCGCTGTTGATTTGGTCGGTACTTGCAACCATTTATATCGGCGCAATAAAATACAATATTTGGCTTATATTTTTGATTGGTATACCATTGCAACTTGCAACAATTATTTGGGCAATCTTAGCCGAGCACGCAAGCCGCGTTCGCGCCGCCGTTGATAATAAAATTATTGATTTAGATAATTAATTTAATAAAAATTAAATAATTAATTCAACGAGATATTTAATAAAAAGTGAGAATTAATTTAGTGAGATATTTAATAAT
>CAVCHC010000063.1:0-2597 GCA_963602035.1 Acutalibacteraceae bacterium
TTACTAAACTAAATATCAAATTAATTATTAAATTTAAAAAAATTATATAAAAAGTATTTTCTTTTGGGCAAACTTGTGATATAATGTGGTGTTTTATTTTAAGAGGTAAGAAAAATGGAAAATTCAAACATAAGAAATATTGCAATTATTGCGCACGTTGACCATGGCAAAACCAGCCTAGTTAACGAGCTTTTAAAGCAAGGCGGCGTGTTTCGTGAAAACCAAGACGTTGCTGACCGCGTTATGGACAGCAATGCGCTTGAACGTGAGCGCGGCATAACCATCCTTTCAAAAAACGCGTCTTTTATGTATAACGGCGTTAAAATCAACGTTGTTGACACCCCCGGCCACGCAGACTTTGGCGGCGAGGTAGAGCGTGTGTTAAAGATGGTTGACGGCGTTTTGTTGGTGGTTGACGCCTATGAAGGCACAATGCCTCAAACACGTTTTGTTTTAAGCAAGGCGCTTGAACTTAACCACAAAATCATCGTTGTTGTTAACAAGATTGACCGTAAGGACGCGCGCGTAAGCGAGGTTGTTGACGAGGTGTTAGAGCTTTTGATTGAACTTGGCGCAAGTGACGAGCAACTTGATTGTCCGTTTGTGTTCGCCTCAGCCCGTCTTGGCATCGCAAGCCTTGATAAAGACACGCTTGGCACCGATATGCGCCCGCTTATGGACACGATTTTAAAATACATCCCAGCGCCAAAAGGTGACGAAAACGCGCCATTTTCTATGCTTGTTTCAAGTTGTGAACAAAATGACTATCTTGGCAAACTTGCGGTTGGCAAGGTTGAAAGCGGAAAGGTTAAGGTCAACGACACCGTCGCGCTTGTTAACTTTCACGATGCTGACAAATTAAAAACCTTTAAAATCAGCAACATTTTTGCGTTCGAGGGCTTAAAGCGCGTACCAATCACCGACGTTAAGGTGGGCGACATTATTTGTATCGCGGGCAGCAGCGACGTCACGATTGGCGACACTATTTGCGACAAAAGCAACCCTGCCCCAATTCCGTTCGTGAAAATTAGCGAGCCAAGCGTTGAGATGGAGTTCAGCGTTAACAACTCGCCATTTGCGGGCACCGAGGGCAAGTTCTCAACCAGCCGCCATTTGCGTGACAGGCTTTTAAAAGAGGCCGTTAAAGACCTCAGTTTAAGGGTTATTGAAACCGATAACAGCGATACGTTTAAGGTTCGCGGCCGTGGCGAAATGCACATCTCGATTTTGGTTGAAAATATGCGTCGTGACGGATACGAGTTCCAGGTTAGCATGCCAAAAGTTTTGATGAAAGAGATTGACGGCGTCAAGTGTGAGCCTATTGACAGGCTCGTAGTTGACGTGCCAGACACCTGCGTTGGCTCAATTATCAGCGCACTTGGCGAGCGTAAGGGCGACCTTGTTAGTATGAACAACCACGGGACGCGCACTAAACTTGAATTTAACATCCCAAGCCGCGGTCTGTTTGGCTATAAAAACCAGTTTTTGACTGACACCAAGGGCGAAGGCATTATGAGTGCCATCTTCCTTGATTATGAGCCATACAAGGGCGTCATCCGCAACCGAAATTACGGCACGCTTATCGCGTACGAAACGGGCGAGGCGGTGCAATACGGCCTGTTTAACAGCCAAGAGCGCGGACGCCTTTTAATCACGCCGGGCACAAAGGTTTATGGTGGTATGGTGGTTGGCATCAACCCTAAGCAAGAGGACGTTGTTGTTAATGTCTGCAAAACTAAGCACCTTTCAAATATGCGCAGCAGTGGCGCCGATGAAGCGTTGCGCTTAGAGCCAGTTAAGCCACTTACCCTTGAAGAAAGCCTTGAATTTTTAAGTGACGACGAATTGCTTGAAGTGACACCAGTGTCTTTAAGAATTCGCAAAAAGATACTTGACCACACGCAACGTGGCCGCGCCGACTTTAAAAAGAAACAAGGTGAATAATATTTAATTAGTAAGCAATAATTAATGTATGAAATTAAAGAATAGTTTATCAAAAATTTTATGCATTTTATTGCTTTTTTGTTGCGTTTTTGCGTTTTTTGGCTGTAAAAATGAGCAAAAAGCGAGTATTTTGGTTGATTTATCGCAAAGCAAAATTGCAAAAGATTCGCTTAGTTTAACGGTCAACTCGTCGCCTGTTAAAATCAAATTTACGTCAAAAACGCCCGAGGCGCAAAGTATTTTTGGCGAAACTGAATACGACGTTTATAACATTTGTTTAGCGGGTTCGGTCAGCGCTGAAAATGTTAAACTAAATGCAACGGCGATAAAAAAAGACGGCTCACTTTTCAATGAAACCGAAGCATCTAGCGATTTATTTTGTTACACAGACTATTTTCAAGTTGCCTTTAATCTGCCCGACTATGCCCGCACTATCACGTTCGATAAAAATGCAAAATTAGAGCCAATTGACGAACTGCACGTTTTGGACGGCTACTATTATCTTAACCTTAAATGGTTAAATATGTCGCCCGATAAAAGCACGATTAAGACGTTTGAATATACGCCAGATAATTTTATCTACGTTCAAATTAATAATAAAGACAATAATGTTGCCCAAACCTTTTTAATGCATATAACTTATGACATAATAT
>CAVCHC010000064.1:0-2542 GCA_963602035.1 Acutalibacteraceae bacterium
AATAAAAATAGGCCTATAATTAAGCCTATTTTTTTGGTCTGTTTAAATTAGTTTAAAGCGTCTTTGAATGCTTTGCCGAATTTGAAAACAGGAACTTTGCAAGCAGCAACTTTAACTTTTGCGCCAGTCATAGGGTTGGTGCAAGTTCTTGCTGGTTTCTTTTTAGCTTCGTAAGTACCGAAACCAACCAATGCAATTTTTTCATCTTCTGCCATAGCGTCGTTAACAGTTTTAACGAATGCATCATAGAAAGCAGTTGCATCTTTGATTGTTGAACCTGTTTCAGTAGCGATAGCTCTTAAAAATTCGCTTTTATTCATAAAATGCGACCTCCTTGTTTAGCAGGGATTTCCTGCTTGTTACATTAATTTTACCTAAATTTTTCCTTTTTGGCAAATAATTTAAACGCTAAACTCAAAAAAAGTTAATTTTTCTTAGGTTTTTTCTAGGTTTGGGGCGCATTTTAGGTGGTTTTCGCTTATTTTTATAAAATTACAATGTATTTTATGTGATTTTATTTTTTACAATAAAGCAGCAAAATGGTTATGTCTGCTGGGTTAACGCCGCTTATTCTGCTGGCCTGACCGATGGTTTTTGGCTTAATTTCGGCAAGTTTTTGGCGCGCCTCAATGCGAATTCCGTGCAAATTCATAAAGTCAAGGTCGTCAGGAATTGGCTTTTCGTCTAGCTTTTTGTTGCGTTCAATCAGCTGCTTTTCGCGCATTAGGTAGCCCGCGTATTTAACGTCGATACCAACTTGGTTAAGCACGTCGCGAGAGAACCCGCGAAACAAGCCTAACTCTTTTTTTATATCAAAAATAGAAATCTTGCTGCGCTTTAAAAGCTCTTCAACCGTTATCCCGCGCAGGGCAGGGCTTTCGTCGTGTCGCGCAAGAAAATCATTGACCTCGCTTGGTGTAAGGCGCGTGTTTAACTGCTGCTTAGCGCGCGCGATTTGTTTAAGCTTGCGTAAAAAAACTTTGTAACGGTTATCGTCAACCAAACCAACGTCGCGGCCGATTTGCGTCAAGCGTAGGTCGGCGTTATCCTGCCTTAAAAGCAGGCGGTATTCGGCGCGGCTGGTCATCATTCTGTATGGCTCGTTGGTGCCCTTGGTTGTTAAATCGTCAACCAAAACGCCAAGATAGCTGTTGTCTCGCGTTAAGATTAGTTGAGGTTTTTGCCTGTTATAAAGGCTGGCGTTGATGCCCGCCAAAAGTCCTTGCGCCGCCGCCTCTTCATAGCCGCTTGTGCCGTTAATCTGCCCCGCGCAAAACAGCCCCTTGACCTTTTTGAATTCAAGCGTAGGGTAAAGGTTAAGTGGGTTGATGCAGTCATACTCAATCGCGTACCCCCACTTGGTGATTTTGGCGTGTTCAAGACCGTTTACGCTTTCAACCATCTCGGTTTGGACGTCGCTTGGCATAGACGTGCTCATACCTTGAAGATAAATTTCGTTGGTTTCAAGCGTTTCGGGCTCTAAGAAAAGTTGGTGGCGGTCGTGGTCAGCAAAGCGCACAATCTTGGTTTCAATCGATGGGCAATAGCGCGGCCCCGTGCTGCTAATAACGCCATTATACATCGGCGCGCGGCTAAGATTTTTAAGGATAATTTCTTTGGTTTTAAGCGTCGTGTAACCAAGGTGACACACACAGATGTTTTTCGGCGTTTTTTTGGTTAAAAATGAAAAGGACTGAATGTTGCGGTCGCCCTTTTGAACCTCAAACTTGCTGTAATCAATCGTGTCGCCGTCAAGACGTGGCGGAGTACCCGTTTTAAATCGCCTAATTTCAAACCCAAGTTTAGCCAGGCTTTGGGTGAGTTTAGTCGCGCGTTCAAACCCCGCTGGGCCGCTAAGTTTTATCACCTCGCCCGTGATGGTGCGCGAATTAAGGTATACGCCGCAGCACACAACAACCGACTTCGTGCTTAAAACTTGCCCGTTTGTTAACTTTACCGCGCTTACATGGCTGTCTGTCTCATTAATTTCAGCCGCCTCTCCCTCAATAATGGTAAGATTTTCTTGCGCCTCACAAATTTTAAGCATATTGCGGTGATACGCGTTCTTGTCAATCTGCGCGCGAAGACTGTAAACTGCCGGCCCCTTGCCAAGGTTAAGCATACGTATCTGCAAACTGTTAGCATCGGCCGACAAGCCCATTTGGCCACCAAGCGCGTCAATTTCGCAAACAAGGTGACCCTTAGCAGTGCCGCCGATTGACGGGTTGCAAGGCATAAATGAAAGACTGTCTTTTGTTAATGTAACAAGACACGTTTTATTGCCCGTACGCGCAAGCGCAAGGCTGGCTTCAACCCCAGCGTGTCCGCCGCCGATAACAACACTGTCAAATTCTTCAATTTTCATTGTTTTTTCTTCCTTTTTTAATTGATTTTGCAGATTTTGCGCTATATTATCAAATTTCTATATAAAAATCGCTTAAAAACTGCAAAACCGATGTTAAAATAATAAAATTTAGTTAAATTTTTAACTTTTTGCTGTAAAAATGCGCAAATTTTTAATATTTTTGCGCAAATTTAATTG
>CAVCHC010000065.1:0-2493 GCA_963602035.1 Acutalibacteraceae bacterium
ATATATTACTCAATTAGTTCTAACAAATATTTTATTAATTTCTCATTTAATTTTGCGCAAAGATTAATGCAAATCAATATTTATTTTTATTTATATTTATCAACAATTTTTTGCGCCTTTTTAGTAGATTTTACGGCCGATTTCGCGGTTTTAACAGCATTATTTTTATAAACGCGCGTCGTAAAAATTATAATGGTGCCAACGGCGAAAATTCCAAGCGCAATATACCACCAATAGATAACGAACGCGTCGCCCACAACCCCCGCGGTATACACCAACTGCCCGTCAGCCAAAACCGCAAAAATTATCGTGTCATTAATGTCGGTTCTAAGCGGCTCGGTTTGTTTTCGCGCCGTGCCCTGGGTTGAAACTTGCGCTTCCCACCTTTCCAAAAACGCCGCGCTTGGGTGTTTATAGCTGTTGTTTTTGCCACAGCTTACAACGGTGTAACTTGGGTTTAAAAACGCCAAAAAGTTAGCCGTAGAACTGGTAGAACTGCCGTGGTGCCCCGCCTTATAAACGTCAACATTTTTAAACTTTTCAGCCACGTCGGCATTAGTTTTGTATTTGTTTAAAAAGTCATTTTCAACCTGTTTTTCAGCGTCGCCCGTAAAAACAAAACTCTTTTCTTTATACTCTAAAAGCATAATCGGGCTGGCATTATTTTTGCCCGTGTAGTGTTTAACTGGCCTGCCAAGCGTCTGCGTTACGCCCGCAATAAAGTGACCGCCACCCAGGTCAGCGCTGTCGTCAACAAGCGGCGCATAAAAGTTAAGGCTAAACTCTTCGCTTGCGTTTCGGCTTGAAATAACAAGCCCTTCATAGCTTACCGTTATCGTTGGCTTAACAACCGACGTGTCCTCGTTCGTCCACTCCTCGGTGGTGTACGCGTTTTTGATAAAGTCGCGATAGGCCTGATTAATAGCCCGCCCCGTAAGCCAATTGCTTTCGTCCGTAAGTTCGCAGTCGGTGTTAAAATACCCCGCCAAATCGTCTTCGGCGATGGCCGCTTTTGGCCAGTTTTTGTTGTTTATATACGTTGACGTGCACGCGATTTGAAACGGCCTGAAAATGTTTTGAATTTCAAAATTCTTTAAGATTTCAGGCATACCGCCGCTGTGGTCGTCGTCACTGTGCGTCAAAATAAGATAGTTAATCTTCGCGCTTGGCACAACGCCCTTGATGTAGTTAACCAAATTTGCTGACAACTTTTCGTCAGGCGTCCCCGCGTCAATAAGCATCGTGGTGCCGTCTGGAAGTTCGATAAGCGTACTGTCGCCCTGCCCCACGCTGATGTAGTGAATTTTAAGCTTGCCTTGATTGACTACTGACACGTCCGCGCCGATAGACGCCGTGTTGTCGCCAATTTTAAGCGCCTTTTCAATCGGCTTGCTAAAAATTATTGACACGCCGCAACAAACCGCCAAAATCAAAACAAGCAGACAGCGCGTCAGGAGTGATTTCTTCTTCTTTTCGTTGTATTTATTCGCCATATTATTTTATCCTTTATCCTTGGTTTATTCCCAACCAGTTTTATAATTTCGTCCTTTTTGTCCATAACCGCGTGATAGCCGATGTCTATCATCTTTTTCACGTCGCCCAGTTTTGTTGAACTAAACTCGCCAAGCGGCGGAATGATAACAAGATCAGCAAAGCGCAGTTTGTTTTCAACGTTCGCCTGCATCATAACGCCCACCGTTTGTGAAAGCATACTAAACAGTTTAAGCGAGTCCGTCCCCCGCCCACGCGTTGGGTTAACGTCAACCGCAAAAACGATATTCGCGCCCATCTCTCTAACAACGTCTGCGGGCACATTGTTTGCAAGCCCGCCGTCAACTAAGTGCATATCGTCAAAACACACCGGCTTAAACACCCCGGGCACGGCCGAACTGGCGCAGCACGCCTTAGCAACCGACCCGCTTTCAATTCTTACCTCTTTGCCGTTTTTTATGTTAACCGCCACCGCGATAAACGGCTTTTTAAGTTCACTAAAAACCAAATCTTTTTCAAATATCTTGCGTAAAAGTTTTTCAAGATTTTCAGTGCTTGACGGCATAAAAAACCAATTCTTTTTGCGTATGTCTGCTTCCTTTAAGCCAAGCAAAATATCTTCCATCTCAAACGAGTTAAGCCCAAATGAATACAGCGCCCCAACAATGCTTCCCGCACTTGTCCCCGCGATATAATCAAATTTAACGCCAAGTTCTTCAAACGCACGAAGAGCGCCAATGTGCCCTATTCCGCGCGCGCCGCCACCGCCAAGCGCAATGCCGATTTTAACCTTTTTATGCGTTTTCAGTTCGTCCGTCTTTTTGCGTTTAAGCCAACACATTTTGCCCTCCCCTTTATTTTTTTGACGCAATTTTAATTATTAACAAATTTAAAAACTTTAATTTTTAGCCACTTTTTCAATCAATTTTTATCAATTTTGCACTTTTTGTTTACATTTTTATCAAAACTTGCCTCTATTTGCACAATTTTACGCATTTAAGT
>CAVCHC010000066.1:0-2255 GCA_963602035.1 Acutalibacteraceae bacterium
TGATAAATATGGGAAATGACGTTAAAAATTGAGGTTAGGGGAATTAATGATGTTGTGGGGTGGGTGTATGCAAAAAACGCAAAATTAATATAAAAACACGAAAATTATTGAAAAATATGCAATAATTACATCAAAATTGCAGAAAATAGCAGCGGGAGTAAAAACATGAACATGAAATCATTGAAGGCGGAAAACGACGAGCTTAAAGAAAGGCTAAGAATTCAGGCGGGGGATATTGACTATTTACGCAGTTATATTTTGCAGCTTGAACGCACGATAGAAGAGCTTCGTCAGCGCAAAAGGCCAGACGAGCGCGAAAGGTAATTTTGTTTGACTATTTAATTTAGTTATGATAACATTAAACAAGAGGGAAACTATGTTTAATGTTCTTTTTGTTTGCAGCGAAAATACGTGCCGCAGCCCTATGGCGGAGTACCTTTTTAAGCACCTTTTAACAAGCCTTGGTATAAAAAACGTGCGGGTTAAAAGTTGTGGCGTTAACGCCCGCGAAAACGGGACGATTAACCCTAACACTAAGGCCGTTTTAAAGCAGCTTGGGATAAAAACGCATTTTAAACCTAGGCAGATAACTGGCGATTTGGTGCGCGAAAGTGACTTAATTTTGACGATGACAATGGGGCACAAGATGAGCGTTGCGCTTAAATATGATTGCCTTAATAAGTTGTTTACGTTTGGCGAATATGTTGGCGGCGAGGACGTTGCTGACCCGTATGGGGGAAGCATCGCCGTGTATCAGCAGACGGCGAACGTTATATATGGGAACTTGACAAAACTTATAACAAAACTAAAAAAGGAGGGCAAAATTTGATGGTAGACAAGGTTATTTGCGGGTTTGACTCGCGCGGAGAAAAGCAGATTAATGCCATCGTTGCGGCGCTGAAAAAGCTTAAACTTAAACCCGTTGTTGTTGATTGCGCTGGGCTTGACTATGTTGACGCGACGCTTAAATGTATCACAGCGTTTGAGAAAGATAATTCGGCCGACGCGATTTGTTTGGCGTGTGGCACGGGCGTGGGCGTAAGCATTGTTGCTAACCGATTTAGTTTTATTCGCGCGGTTAATGCGGACAGCGCTGAAAAGGCGTATTTTGCAAGGCGGCACGAGGATGCCAACTGCTTGTGTTTGGCGGCGGGGTACAGCGACGGAACTAAAACCGTTAATGCGCCACAAATTCAAGAAATTATCGATACGTTTTTTAAAACAGAATTTGAAGGGGGTAGGCATAAGGAGCGCGTTGACAAACTCCAAAAAATGGGCGAATGAAAAATGATGTAACCAGTTCTTTTGAAAACCCGACGGCCGCGGCGCAAAAAAATAGTGTGACGACGCAAAATGATTTGACGCAAAAAAACAATGCGGTGACGCAAAATGATTTGACGCAAAAAAATAATGCGATGACGCAAGGTGGGGCGGCGAAAAAAAATGATACCACGTCAATAATTTTGAAAACGGCCGCGCTTACGCTTTTTTATATCGTGGTTGGTGTGTTTTTTGTTATGGCGTCGCTTACCGTTTTGTCTCCGCGTACGATGGTAAATGTTTTTAGCGACCTAAATTTGACGGGGGCAGAGGCGTACGCGTTAGAGCGAACCTATAACAAAAGCAAAAAACTAGACGATTTGTATAATTGCATAAACGCCACAATTTCTGCAAAACAGAGCAACAAAACCATAAAATACATAAAAATAATGCAAAAAAGCGAGCATTTTGCAGATTTTGCCGACGCGGTAAACGAGCGAAATGTTAAGGCCAGCGAGAAAAAATATTGGGTTTATGTTTGCGATTATGAAGGCTTTTTAAGGTCTCAATACCTTGTTGCGCTTTATAATCTTAACGATAAAAACAAGGCAAAAGATTTGGCCTATGACAGGCTTAGCGCGTCAAACAACATTTATTCGTGGGAATTTGGCGATTATGTTGACTGTGTTATGACAGACGTAGCACTGACAAAAGACCAGAAAATTTCGGCACTTGCGGCGATTTATGCTGACACGATTGGTGGGGCAAGCGTAAAAACTTTGTTGCTTAATAACATCGATATGGTTGAAGAAACCAGCGGCCTATCGGGGATTGAAAAGTTAAAAGCAATTTATCAAAAGACGCGCTATTATGACACGTACGCGGTTTTGGCTGACGCTGCGGGAGACACAGAGGCGGCAGAAGCGGCGCGCGCGGAGATTGAAAAATGCAATGACGATTATTCGCTTGCGCTTAAACAGGTTGCGGCCTAACGC
>CAVCHC010000067.1:0-2228 GCA_963602035.1 Acutalibacteraceae bacterium
CTATTAAATAAACCAAATATTGCTACATTAATTATAAGATAAAAAAATATATAAAATATTAAAATTAATTTTCAAGAAATTCAAAAAATAAAAAATATTTAATTAATTAAAAATAATTACAATAATAACGAAAAGGGCAATAAAAAACCCAGCCAAAATGCTGGGAATTGTTGATTACATATCGCTGAATTTTTTAGGCTCGTCTTCTTGCTTTTCGCCTTTAAGTTCGGCACGAGTGTTGAAAACGATTGAAATAACGCCGCTTATAAGCGCTGCCCCAACAATGATTATCCACCAAGGGTGCCACGCAGCGGTGGTAAGCCCGATGATGATGTAAACAAAAATTGAAAGAAGCATCAAAACGCCGCAAACAGCATCAGCAATAACAATCGATTTTGACTTTTTCATAACTATCCCCCTTAAATTTATTGTACAAAATATTATGTTAAATTGTCAAACTAATTTATTTGCTTTTTTAATTTTTATTGCCTTAAAAGCAGATTAGAAACACCGTTGCAAACCTGCAAAATTATAATTTTTTATATAAACCAGCAAACTGAAAATACAATTATGGCATAGTAAAAACCTAATTGAAAATACAATTATTGCGTACTAAAACAAAATTAAAATACAATTCTTTCGTATTAAAAATCCAGTTAACAGTGCAATTATTCCTTAATTAAACAAGTCAATTAAAAGTGCAATTATTCCGTAATTAAACAAGCCAGTTAAAAGTGCAATTGTTATGTAATTAAACCAGCGAATTTAAAAGGTTTTCAATGTCAATGGTAACGGCGTGCGTTTTATTTGAAAAGGCGGTTTTGCCAAAATTATTTGTTTTTGAAAGGCTGAAATTTATTTCAAATTTTTGCCCGATTTTAGCGGCCGCGCTGAATGAATAAATGCCGTTTTGCGTAGTCGTAACCCCCGCGTCAAGCGCCCCAAAATCATGGTTGCCCGTAAGGCGCGATAGGTCAATATTAAGGCTTAAAACCTTTTGCGCTCCAAGGTTTTTTGCTGTGATTTTAGCGCTGCGTACCATCGTGTCAACGCTTGGAGTGCTACGGGTTACGCCAAAAAAGTTCACCGCCCCCGTCACCGTTTTGCCGATGCCCAACATTGGGGTCAGCATATTGATTGTGTTTTGCGTGCTGCCTAAAAAGTCGGCTAGTTTTACCGTCCCCGTCGCAATGGCTTCAATGCGCCTCTCGTCGCCATTATTTTTAACAAAATAGTCAATTTGGCGGTTATAAAAAATCGTGTCGCCTTTAATAAAAAGCGCTGCGTAATGCCTTAAATTAGGGTGCAATTTGGCGGTGGTGAACACCTTTGTGTTGGTGTAAATCGCGGTTGGCAGGTTGGTAAGAAGCACAGCCACACCGCCGCGCATTTGCTTAACAAACACTGGTATTCGCACCTCGCCAACACCGGGCATTTTTATTTTGATAGTGCCCGAAAATTTGGCCGCCCCGTTAAAGGTCTTTTCCGCCGCCGCAAGTAGCCCCGAAAGGTCATCGTCGCTTACAACATCCGCGCGCGACCCGCCCGAAATCACCGACGGCGCATAAATGCGAATGTTGCTTTCTTGGGTTGCACTAAACGAAAGTTGAACCCTTTTTCCGCCCAACTTAAACGCGTTGGTTGAAAAACTTAAAAGGCCATAGCCAGTGTCAAACTTCGCGCCAAACGTCAGCGCGCCTTTAAGGCTGAAATCAAGAGAGTAGCCGTTTTTGGTTTTGCGCGTTGTAATCGCGTCTTTAAAATTCTCTAAAATCGAGGTGTCAAACCCGTCAATGCCGCCGCTAAGCCCCAATACGTTTAACACGTCGTCGTTGTCAGTAGCGCCAAAATCTATCTGTGGCAACGACGAAAAATGGTTGTTCATAAACTTAATTATCGTCTCTGCGCTGGCCTTGGCGGTGCCCAAATCAAGTTTGAACGCAAGCGTGCCCGAAAGCAGATACACGCAGTTGTCAACCAGCCGCACCTCCACATCACTTGGCGCCCCAAACGCCGATAAATCCATTTTGACGCTGAACCTAAACGACGGGTTTTGCGTAACGCGCACCACACCCGCAGCCACGCGCCCGTTAACCGAAACTGAAAGATTGCCCGAAAGGTACTCCGTCTGCGGAAGTGTGTCTATAATATTGTTTAAAATTGGGTCGCCCTCAGCAAGCGCCGTCTGGCGATGATTTTTTATCGCATTAACCCCTATAACGCCGCCC
>CAVCHC010000068.1:0-2170 GCA_963602035.1 Acutalibacteraceae bacterium
GCGCATCACCTTTTTTAATTTTAATGGTTTTCTGCTGCCTAATTTTTGCCCCAAAAATGCCCATCAATAAAACTGCCGATACATTTATAGCGCCAAAAGCTCACCTAAGCGCCCCAATTTCAACGCTTAAAAATGGCGTCGTTTTTGCTGACAGCGCAACTTCTCAGTTTGCCAAGGTTAAAGACAACTGCACGCTTTACAAAACCGAAACGATAACAAACAACGCGCTAACCAACATATACTTCACCGTTCCCAAAGGTTATTTTGTTACCATTCTTGCCACCTTTGACGCGGCCTTCAAGGTTAAATATGGCGACATTATCGGCTTTATTGATAAGCAGTCAGCAAACATTGTTAGCCTTACCCCCAAACAGCCAACGCTAACCGGCCTGACCTTTGCCATCAAGCCCGACGCCGGCACCCAAATTCGCCAAACGCCAACCGCGGCGGACACTTCAAACATCCTTTCTCCCGTGCCCGCTAACAGCCAAAACATCACCTACATCGCCCAAATCAACGGCGAAATTCCAACCGGCGGCGTCAGTGACGTGTGGTATTACGCCGAGTTCACGCCGACCTTTAACCCAACCTGCACATATCGCGGCTACATTTACAGCGAGCGCGCAACTGGCCTTCCACCCATCCCAAACAACCTTGAAAACGACGTGCTGCCCGACGCAGACGCAACCACCACCACAACCGACGAAACCCTTTCAATCAGCCCCGCCACACGCGGCGTTTTGATTGCCCTTATCTGCCTGCCCGTTGTTATCGTGTTCGTTTTAATGCTAACAAAACACGCCAAAAACAAGCGCGAAAAGGCCTCAATCGGCGCGGTCAACCAGCCCTTGAATAATGCGCACACCAACCCAAACACCGCCTTTTTTGACAACCCACCTCGGTTTAACAATCACTTTGAACCCCCTCAATCCGCCGCGTTTGACCAAGATTTTGCCCGCCCCTCACACAAACAAAAAGACAAATTGGCTTTTAGCGCCGACAGCGAAAACTTTTCATCTGCACCCCTAAACGTCGCCTCACAAATTACGCCGCCCCCTTCCTATTCACACGCATCCACCGCAGAGCCTTCTCACCCGCGCCGCACCATCAAGGCTTTTAAAAACAAGCAGTTCGTTCGCGCAAGCAAGGTTAAATCTGCCATAGACACCGCCCTTTATTCGCCGTGCCAAAACGCATTAGACCTTGACCGCCTTGATGATGACGAGGACCTTTTATAGCCATTCGCGCAGGCAATTTTCCTAACGCCCGCCAACCATTCGCCACTTAAACCACAAATTTTACTAGCTTTTTACTCATATTTATTTTTGCGCCCGCCAAACACGCCGTCGTTAAAAAAACTGAAAAACCAGTTGCCGCCGTCCGCCGCCCCAAAAAGATTTACAAGGTTTTTTCTTGCTCGCACTCATCTTCGCGCGCGGCAGCCATTTTAATATTGCGCTCGGCCTTTTTTAAGGCCTCTTTTTTATTGCTTTCAAATTGCTCTTTAACCCAACTTTCGCCCTCAACCTGAGATGCAATAAACAAGCACGACCACCCAACCGACAACGCAAAACACGCCAGCTTATTAACAATCGCGTCGCACCTGCGATACACATTGCGCCTGTCAGTGTCAAGCGTTTGCGAAATCGTGTCAATAGACGCCTTGCTTAAAAATTTAAGGTTAACAAGTTCGCGATCCTTTTTATCAAGCGCGTCAACAAGTTTACCAATAAGCACATAAATATTAAGCATTTTATCCTTACGCTCGCAATAGTCAATCACCTTTTCAACCTGACTAAATGTGTTTATCGAGCAGGCCTGACTTGCCCCAAACGGACTTATCGCATTACTGCTTATTATCTGGTCAAGAATTTTGATAATATTAGGCAGCGACCCATAAATTTCAAGCAGCGTTTTAACCCAAATTTTCATATCCTCAAACTCGCTGTAAACGCGCAATTTTTCATCCTGAGTTATCGCCTGTGACAACTTCACTTTTTTGCCAAAATTAGCAATTTTTGCATTTTTTGGGCACTTTTTACGCAAATTTACCCCGATTTTGCGTTTTTTAAGCGAGCGCGCTATGACGCTTGGCACATAATTTTCGTTTGCCTCTTCTAACTCAAAAAGCGGCTCTTCAATAAATAATTTTTCGTTTAACATTTCTTAC